>NZ_CP015405.2:0-195000 GCF_001689125.2 Blautia pseudococcoides
GCTGCATACAAGGGAAGGGGAAGATGTGGCTGCGTCTGTTCTTACAGAAGACGGAAAACATATCTTCATGTTCCTGGAAGAAGGAAGGGAACCGACAGAGCATATTTTAAATGAGATGCTGGAACAGAAAGAGGAATTTGCAATTTATGCAGACAGGATTTATTTTGCGGTGCGTACGGCCGAATCCCTTAATGACTCTTTGATTTCCAGAGTACTTGAAATATTTCCTGCAATCCGTGTACTTTATGATGATTTCACACATAATGTAAACATGCTCGGAAGACGCCTTTACATAGACCATGAGAAACTGCCTATGATCTTTGTGACAGATGGCAGGCTAAACGGCATTTATGCAGCCAGCGGATATAATGTAGGCACCGGGGAGATGCTCCTTCGTATCATGCAGGATTTTGGGTCTGGAAGTACTGTATTGGACGTAGGATACCTGCAAGAACATCCTTCCCGCTGACAGGGGGATTTGGAACTTTCACCCGTTAAAACGTATATCAATTATTCATACATTTTACTATAATACTGTACATACCTTTAAATTTGAAATAGAAGAAAAACAGACATTCCAATGCGTGATGGAATGTCTGTTTTTTCCTGCCCGTTCAAGCCAAAGAAATTAACAACTCCCGCTTTCAAGCGCACAGTCATGCCCGCATGACGTCCGGTTAGAATCTCCCCCCTGCTCCCGCATAAAGAGCAAAAAACTTGACTTTTACAATAGCAGAGAATAAAATTATAAAAGAGAAATTATTGTCAAAAAAGCTGTTCGGCATGGCAGGGAATAAGGCGGGAAGAGATATGATTGAAATACTGGACGGACTGCATGAAACCATCAATTACGGCGATTCACTGGGTGTGCGGATGTACCATAATGTTGAGTATGAAGACTATCCGGAGCATTGGCATACGGGAATTGAGATCATTATGCCTTTGACTTTGGATTATACAATCATTGTCGGAGGAAAACGATATCATCTGGGCCGGGGGGATATTATCATCATAAACTCAGGGGTGCTTCACGCTCTGGAGGCGCCGCCTGCGGGGGAGAGGATCATTCTTCAGTTTGACTCACTCCTTCTCTACAATCTCAAAGGCATGGAGACTTTGCTGTCTTTGCTTCCGGAGATTATTATCTTTACAGAGAAGAGCGAACCAGAGCTTTACCCCTATGTATACCAGAGAATGAAGAAAATCATAAGAGAATATGATGAGAAGAAGACATTCTGTGAGATAGTCATTTATGCGGCGCTGCTTGAAATTTTTGTAAAATTAGGACGGGATTTTACAGACCGCGCCATGGAGAGTGGCGAGACCGCGGACCGGGCCAGGCAGAAGGAGTACCTGGAAACGATCATGCGGGCCTGTAACCATATTAATGCACATTACCAGGAGAACATAACACTGGAGGAAACAGCGGCTGTCTGCGGTTTTTCCAAGTTCCATTTTACCCGTATCTTTAAGCAGTATATGGATATGACTTTTTATGAGTATCTGAATGCCAAGAGAGTGAAATGTGCCGAGGGGCTGCTTTACTCTACACAGATGAGTGTCACCGATATAGCCTTGAACTCCGGTTTTTCTTCCCTGAGCGCATTTAACCGGACGTTCAAATCCGTCAATGACTGCTCGCCCAGCGAGTTTAGGAATAAGCGGGTAGCGGAGTTGGCAAATTGTAAATGATTTTCTGAGAGTCCGGCAAGCCGGACTCTTTTTTTCGCAAGAAATGCACAAGAGAAGGCAAGATTTAGGCAGAAATTCAGAATAATTGATAATATTATGTACCTATTCAGGTCTGTGCACTTACTGCACAGACCTGCTGGCAATAACCGCCGGAGCGCGTTTGAAAATTACTCTGGGAAAAGGTTTCTAGGAAGGAGGCTGTGTATGGCAGGCCAATTGAGATTTCCGCTGCTGTTTTCTGCGGGATGTGTGCTGCAGCAGGGAGAAGAGACCAGGATATGGGGCTGGTGCCGTCCGGGCACTGAAGTGAGTCTGCGGCTGGACCGGCACAGAGAGAGGACGGTGTCGGATGACTGGGGAAACTTTGAAGTCCTGTTAAAAGGCCTGATACCCGGCGGGCCCTATGTTCTGTATGCTGAGACTTCTGACGGGGAGGAGCAGAGAATCGGGGGAATTTATGTGGGAGATGTGTATGTCTGTGCCGGACAATCCAACATGGAGCTTCCCATGAGAAGAGTACGGGCAAGGTTTCCGGAAGAGTATGAAAACGGGGGCGCGCCCCAGGTGCATCTGTATAAGGTTGAGGGAAAATATGATTTTTCTGGGCCTCTTAAGGACCATGTCCGGGCAGGCTGGCAGATATGTACAACGGATAGTCTGGACGAAGCGTCTGCTTTTTCTTATTTCTTCGGAAAATACATTCAGGAAGCCCGGAGGATGCCTGTAGGAATCATAAATCTCAGCCTGGGCGGAACCCCTGTTGAGGCGTGGATGAGTGAGACGGGTCTGGCCAGACATCCCGGATACCTAAGGCTCAGAGAGCAATATCAGAAGGACGGCCGTCTCTGCCTGGCGGCCGGACAGCAGGAGGAGGGAGAAAAGGCGTGGCAGGAAAAAATCCTCAGAAAAGAACAGGAGGGAGAGCATGACGTCTGGAAAAAGATCGTGCTTCCCGCATATTTGGAGGAGGAGAGCTGCTGGGATCAGGCGCTTAGGGATTTCTGCGGATGTATCTGGCTGCGGAGGCGGTTTCAGGCGTCAAAAGAATGGGAAGGAAGAGAATGTCTTCTCCGGTTCGGAACTATGACGGACAGTGACAGGATATATATAAACGGTGTCCTGGTAGGAGAGACAGAATACTGCTATCCGCCCAGACGGTATCCTATCCCGGAAGGCTTGTTAAGAACAGGGGAAAATGAGATCGCAGTCCGTCTTGTGTGCAGAAACGGAAAAGGGAGAGTCACCCCCGGAAAGCCTTATGATCTTATACCCGGCAGATATATCCGGGGCGGTGACATGAAAGAGGAGCCCGGGGAGCGGATTGACCTGAGCGGAGAGTGGGAGTATCAGATCAGGGCGGTCCTGGAACCGGCGCCGGAGCAGGTTTTCCTAAACAGAGGGCCCACGGGACTGTTTCATGGTATGGTGTCCCCCTGTCTGCCTTATATGGTAAAAGGAGTTGTCTGGTATCAGGGGGAGTCTAACGACTGCCATCCGAAGGTCTACAGAGAGCTGCTGGCGGATATGATAGAGGACTGGCGAAGGCAGTGGAGACAGGAAGAACTGCCCTTTGTGATCGTGCAGCTTCCGGGCTGCGGGGTGGATATTGCAGGAGGGGAGGCCTGGCCTGTCATACGGGAAGCGCAGAGACAGGCTGGAAGACTTCCCCTGACAGCGGTAACGGTAAATCTGGACATAGGTGAGGAAAATGATCTGCATCCGCTCGACAAGAAGACAGCAGCCTTCCGCGCTTCGCTGGCTGTGCGAAGTATGGTCTATAAGGAAACTCTTGTTTCAAAAGGACCGGAACCGGAGGCATACCGAGTAGAAAATGGGCAGGTGATCTTGTCCTTTGATACACAGGATGGGGAGGAGATTACCACATGGGATGGAGAGTCTCCTTCGGAATTTGAGGTGGCAGGCTGTGACGGAAGATATTATAGAGGATATGGAAAGACAGAGGGGAAAACAGTGACCGTATATGCCGAAGCGGTTGAAAGGCCATACCATATTCGTTATGCATGGTCTTCGGCGCCGAAAAAAGGTCTGCTGTGCAGCAAAAGCGGATTGACTGCAGGCCCTTTTGTATGGGATTTGGAGTAACAGACTGGAGAATCAGGAGGATAAGACTGAATGTTATTTAATGACGGATGGGAATTTACAAAGCAGCCCCTTCACACAGGGCTGGAGGAAATCGGGAAAAGGTATGAGGACTTTTACCCGGTAGGTCTGCCTCATGACTGGCTGATCTATCATGCGGATGCTCTGTATGAAGATGCTACGGGCTGGTACAGAAAACGGTTTGTATGTGAGCCTGAAGAGGATATGCTGGTGTTTCTCCGCTTTGACGGTATTTACATGGACAGCAGGATCTATGTGAACGACAGGTTGGCCGGGGAGTGGAAATACGGATATTCGGCTTTTGAGATAGATATTACCTCATATCTGAAGGAAGGGGAGAATGAAATCAAGGTATCTGTGGATCATCAGAGTCCTAACAGCCGCTGGTATTCCGGGGCAGGAATCTTCAGAGATGTGTGGCTGAAAAAAGTTCACCGGATCCATATTTTGTCAGACGGAGTATATTTTCATGCCAGGAAAAAAGAGGATTTCTGGGAGGCAGAGGTCGAGACGGAAGCTGCGGGGGAGAACCTGGAACTTCGGTATGAGATAAAGGAAAAGGACGCAGACCGGTGGCTGCCTCTTACAGGAGAGGAGCATAAGACTTTGAAAGAGGCAGAGCGTCAGGTATATGTATACACCTTCAAAAGCAGGATCAGGGATCCCAAATGCTGGGATGTGGAGAATCCCCGGTGTTACCGTCTGAAGGTCAGTCTGTATTCAGAGGGGAAATTGCTCCAGGAAGAGGAACAGACGGTGGGTTTCTGCACAAAGGAGTTTTTGCCGGACCAGGGATTTCTTCTCAACGGACGCAAGGTGAAATTAAACGGTGTCTGTGAACATCATGACCTGGGTTGTCTGGGAAGCGCCTATCATTCCAAGGCTATGAGGAGAAAATTCCGTATCCTGAAGGAAATGGGTGCAAATGCGGTCCGTCTGACTCATAATATGCCGGCTTCAGACGTGATGGGGCTGGCGGATGAGATGGGACTTTTGGTGGTTTCGGAAGCCTTTGATATGTGGGAATCCTCCAAGACAACATATGACTATGCCAGATTTTTCCCCGAATGGTATCAGAAGGATGTGGCAAGCTGGGTGCGCAGGGACAGGAACCATCCCAGCCTCATTCTGTGGAGCATAGGTAATGAGATATATGATACCCATACCGGGCCCAAAGGCCTTAAGTGGACCAGGATCTTGATGGAGGAAGTGGAGAAGCATGATCCGAAAGGAAACGGGCGTCCCACGCTTGGGTCTAACTATATGCCCTGGGAAAATGCCAGGAAATGTGCGGATGTCATCAAGATAGCAGGGTATAATTACGGGGAAAAATATTATGACGCCCATCATAAGGAGCATCCTGACTGGGTGATTTACGGAAGCGAGACTTCTTCCACAGTACAGAGCCGGGGAATCTACCATTTTCCTTATCAGCAGTCAGTGCTGGCAGACGAGGATGAGCAGTGTTCTGCACTTGGCAATTCCACAACGAGCTGGGGAGCCAGATCTTCTGAGGACTGTATCCTTGCAGAAAGGGACCATGCGTTTTCCTGCGGACAGTTCTTATGGTCCGGATTTGATTATATAGGGGAACCAACGCCGTATCATACGAGAAATTCTTATTTCGGACAGATCGACACGGCTGGTTTTCCGAAAGATTCCTACTATATATATCAGGCAGAGTGGACGGACTATAAGAAGAATCCCATGGTACATATATTCCCGTACTGGGATTTTAATGACGGACAGTTTATAGATGTGCGTGTTTGCTCCAATGCTCCGGTGGTGGAACTGTTCTTCGATGGAAAAAGCCAGGGTACTTTCAGTATTGACCACAGACATGGCAGACAGCTTGCAGGACATTGGCAGCTTCCCTACGCAAAAGGAGAAATCCGCGCCCTGGCCTGTGATGAGAACGGCAGAGTGCTGGCAGAAAAGGTAAGGCATTCTTTTGGTGAAGCTGCCAGGATATGTCTGAAGCCGGAGGAACGGACGCTAAAAGCGGACGGGCAGGATTTGCTTTTTCTGGAGATATCCATGGAAGACGATGAGGGTTATCCTGTGGAGAATGCCAATAACAGAGTGAGGATTTGCCTGGAGGGACCCGGAGTGATGGCCGGCATGGACAACGGGGACAGTACAGACCAGGATGAGTATAAGACCTCAGACAAAAGGCTTTTTAGCGGCAGGCTTCTGGCTGTCATCAAAGCAGGGATAGAACCGGGAGAATTGAGGATAACGGCATCCTCGCCGGGACTTCCGAAGACCGAGCTGCTGATACCTGTGGAGAAATGTGAAACCCTTCCGGGCCGCAGCCCTCTTGCCTATGCAGCCTATACGGATATGGACAGAATGGCGGAGGTGGAAGAACAGACCGGGGAAGATATTCCGGTGCGGAATATCAAGCTGAAGAGCAGCGCGGGGCTTCATCTGTTTGAGGAAAATCAGGAGACTGTTGTGACTGCACAAATCTGTCCTTCCAATGCTTCTGACAGGGAACTGATCTGGAGTGTGGTGGACGATGCGGGGATTCCCTCATCCCTGGCTGTGATCAGGCCGCAGGATGAAGTGTCTGTCCGGGTTGCGGCAAAGAGTGACGGACAGTTCCGGCTGCGCTGTATGTCCCGCTGCGGCACGAATAAAATACGGATCGTCTCTCAATTGGAATTTGCAGTGAGCGGGCTTGGAAAGGCATGTCTCGATCCTTATGATTTTATCAGTGCAGGACTATATGATTACAGCAAAGGTTCCGTGGGCAACGGCAATGAGCACGGCGTGGCGACGGCGCGTGACGGGGAGAGCCAGGTTGCCTTCCATAATATTGATTTCGGACCTTATGGATCTGACCAGATTGTACTGCCTGTCTTTGCACTCACGGATGAACCTTATGAGATAAAAATCTATGAAGGGGTGCCGGATGAGGATGGGTCGGAGTTGATCGCAGATGTGATCTATCAGAAACCTTCCATATGGAATGTCTACCAGGAGGAAACTTACAGACTGAAGAAAAGGTTGAAAGGAATCACTGCGATTTGCTTTGTTCTGGAGAAGAAGATACATCTGAAAGGTTTTTCTTTCCTGCGTCAGAGCCGTGCATGGGAGAAAAATATGGTATCCCTGTGCGATAAGATATACGGAGACAGTTTTACAAAGAAAGAGGATAGGATCTGCGGAATCGGGAACAATGTCACCATAGAATTTGATGATATGGATTTTGGAAGCCATGGGGCGGACAGAATCACCATATGCGCAGAGACACCTCTTGAGAAGAATGCTGTTCTTATCAGTTTTATCTCCAAAGATGGAGAAGAGGTAAGACAGATGGTGGAATTTGAAGGCAAAATGCAGGAACAGAGTTTTCAACTGGAGCCTGTGGCGGGAAAGCAGAAAGTGAGCTTTGTGTTCCTGCCCGGGAGCAATTTGGATTTTTGCTGGTTTCAGTTTGGGAAGGGAAGCATATGATGCCCGGGAACGGGTGACTATGTATTGAAAAATGCTGATACCTCTGGGGTGTCATAATTATAAAAAGCAAGAAGTTTATATCGCTTATCGCGGTAGGCTTCTTGCTTTTTGTTTATTCATGATTATATAAGGAAACTGTTCGTTTGGTCCGGAAGATTAGTTGACTATCGAGCTTCCGTATACGGGCTCCTGACGATGAGTATGAGATAGCATTTCTTGCTCTGATTATGGAGGTGGTCGGGATGGAAAACTTATTTGGACAGAATAGGGAAGGGAGAATTTGTAATTGCAAAATGTGTGGATGTGAGAACTCATTAAAGATTATAAATTAGCACTATTCTATAAAAAATACCTATAATTTATGTATAAATTACACAAAAACATAGATAAGAATGGTTGATTAAGAGCAATAAATGCATAATGGAAGGCAATAATCGGGGAGCGGCAGGGCAAAATTTGACATATAATAAAATACAGAAGAACTGAAAGATATGCAATGTTACAAGAAAACAGCACTCGAAAATGCAATGAAGGAGGAAAGGGTGAAAATGGAAAAAAAGTATGAAAAAGCATGGCTGTCTTACCGCAGGAGTAGGAATGCGGAAAATACTGGGCATTTCGGAAGTGTCTTTACGAATGGAACAGGAGTTGTAGCAGAGACAGCGGTATGGGAATTGCAGGGTGCAGTGAAGGAACTGCTGGGATGCCATATGGAAAGGGGCAGCTGGGAGGCGGCTTCTGTCAGACTGATTCTGGAACCAGACTGCGGGCTGGGAGAAGAAGGATATGAGATTAGGGAGTCTGCCGGAAGGCTTACTGTGGCATCGGAGGGGGAGAGAGGACTTCTGTACGGAGTCTTTGCCTGTATCCGGCTGCTTCAGGGAGAAAAGCCGCTGGAAGGGCTTTCTGTCAGAAAGATACCTTCTGCGCCTCTGCGTATGCTGAATCACTGGGACAATATGGATGGTTCTATTGAAAGGGGATATTCGGGAGATTCTTTCTTTTTCAGAGAGGATAAGGTTCTGGTGGACGACCGGACCAGAGCTTATGCAAGGCTTGCCTCTTCTGTGGGAATCAACGCGGTTGTCATCAACAATGTAAATGTAAAAGGAAGCGCCACCAGGCTGATCGAGGACGATTACAGCAGAGAGCTGGAAGCTATGAGTGAGATCTTTGCCGGGTATGGCATAGCACTGTATCTGAGCATTAATTTTGCTGCCCCCATGGAACTGGGAGGACACGAAAGCGCCGACCCCTGTGACCCGCAGGTACAGCAGTGGTGGAAAGAGAAGGCGGCGGACTTATACAGAAGACTTCCGGGATTCGGGGGATTTCTGGTAAAGGCGGATTCAGAGGGAAGACCCGGGCCGTTTACCTATGGCAGGACCCATGCGGAGGGAGCCAATATGCTGGCAGACGCTGTGGCGCCGTACGGAGGCAGGATCATATGGAGATGTTTTGTATACAACTGCCAGCAGGATTGGAGAGAAAGGAAGATAGACAGAGCTAAGTCAGGCTATGACTACTTTATGCCGCTGGACGGGAAGTTCCGGGATAATGTGATCCTTCAGATCAAGAACGGCCCCATGGATTTCCAGGTAAGGGAGCCGGTATCTCCTCTTTTTGGAGGACTGGAGCACACAAATTCAATGCTGGAGGTACAGATTGCCCAGGAATATACAGGACAGCAGCGCCATGTGTGTTATCTGCTGCCCATGTTTAAGCAGGTACTGGAATTTAAGACCTGCTGCAGGGAAGATCATGACAGGGTCAGGGATATTGTCACAGGAAGGACTTTCGGCCAGACAAACTGCGGGATCGTCGCGGTTGCCAATACCGGTGATGATGAGAACTGGACAGGCCATGATCTGGCGGCTGCCAATCTCTTTGGCTTCGGAAGGCTGAGTTTTGACATGGATCTGAGCGTGGAAGAAATCGCAGAGGAATGGATTGCCTGTACGTTTGGCAATGACCCGGAAATTATGGAAAAGATCAGTAAAATCCTTATGATGTCCTGGCCGGCTTATGAGAAGTATACTTCACCTCTCGGAATCGGCTGGATGGTGAATCCGGGATATCACTACGGGCCGAATGTGGATGGTTACGAATATGACCGCTGGGGCACTTATCACCGTGCGGACCACAAAGGGATTGGCGTGGACAGAAGTCCTGCCGGGACAGGGTATTCGGAACAATATCGCAGGCTAAATGCAGATATGTATGGGAAGAGGGAGAGCTGTCCGGAAGAATTGCTTCTGTTCTTCCATCACATACCCTATGATTACAGGCTCAGTACCGGGAAAACGCTGATACAGCATATCTATGACACACATTTTGAGGGGGCTTTGGAGGCGAAAGAGATGCTGGATATCTGGAATTCCCTGGAGAGCAAAGTGCCGGTGACGGTGTTTGAGCGTGTGCAGAAGAGGATGGAACATCAGGCCTCCCATGCGGAGGAATGGCGGGACCAGGTCAATACATATTTCTACAGAAAGTCCATGATCCCCGACGAACAGGGAAGGACGATCTATTGAGGTTGAACCTTTGCGGTGAAAAGCCGTGATTATAGAGGGAAAATAAAAAAGGAAGTGGTGGTGAACAATGTCAAAGGCAAAGACAAAAAAATCTAAAGAGGTGCAGATCAAAGATCCATTGCTGCACCATGTGAAAAAGGAATGGAAACTCTACACATTCTTGATCATTCCCATCTTGTACTACATAATCTTCAAGTATGTGCCTGTGATTGGGAATATCATTGCATTCCGCCGCTATAAAGGCGGCCCCAATATTCTGGGAGAAGACTGGGTCGGACTCCGGTATTTCAAACAGTTCCTGACAGACTCCAATTTCTGGAGGGCGTTCTGGAATACACTGCGTCTGAGTATCGGTTATCTGCTGGTGAGATTTCCGGCAACACTGATCTTTGCGCTTCTTATCAATGAAGTGAAGAACAAGATGTGGAAGAAGACAGTGCAGACGGTTTCCTATCTCCCCCATTTTATCTCGCTGGTGGTTGTATGCGGTATGGTGAAAGAACTTCTGTCCTCCACAGGACCGATCAATGCCCTGCTTGTAAAGCTGGGGGTTGAGAAGATCGCATTCATGTCCGAACCGGGATGGTTTGATATTGTTTATATTGGTTCCGGTATCTGGCAGGCCCTTGGATGGGGAACAATCCTTTATTTGACAGCTATGACTAATATCAACACAGAGCTTTACGAAGCGGCCGCCATTGACGGCGCGGGCAAATTCAAACAGGCAATCCATGTGACGATTCCCGGAATCCTTCCCACGATCATGACACTGCTGATTATGGACATCGGAAATATCATCACTGCCAGTAACATGCAGAAGATTCTGCTTTTATATAATCCGCTGACACAGTCCCGGGCAGATATTATAGACACCCTGGTCTACAGGATGGGTATTGCAGGCGGTAATTTCAGTTATGCTTCAGCAGTCGGCCTGTTTTCGGCGGTCATCGGTCTTGTTTTAGTAACAACTTCCAACTATTTGTCAAAAAAATTCACAGAGACATCCCTGTGGTAGAAAGGAGCAGGAATTATGAATATAAAACCATCTAAAGGCTATCAGGCGTTCAGGGTGATCAATACCATTGTCATGATAGTGGTTGTGTGCATTACACTGTATCCTTTTATCTACCTGATCGCACAGTCATTCAGTAGTGATACGGCTGTGGCAGCAGGAAAAGTTACATTTTTTCCGGTGGATTTTACCACCGCGACTTATAAGTATCTGCTGAGGGACAACAAATTTTTCCTATATTACGGGAATACCATTATCTATTCTGTGGTGGGAACGGCGATCTCGGTTGCAGGCACAGCCCTGCTTGCTTATCCTCTGTCAAAGGACAAGCTGCGCCTGAACAAATTTTTTACGCCCTTTGTTGTATTTACTATGTATTTCACAGGCGGACTGATTCCAAACTATATTCTGGTGACGCAGTGGCTGCATCTGGGAAATACCATTTGGGCAGTTGTACTTCCGGGAGCAATCAGTACATTTAACCTGCTTCTTATGAAGTCCTTCTTCGCGGGACTTCCCGATGAACTGGAGGAGGCGGCAGCCATAGACGGACTTGGAGTGTACGGGAGCTTTATAAAGATCATCATACCCCTGTCAAAGCCCATTCTGGCCACCATGGTGCTGTTCTACCTGGTCGGCATGTGGAATGAATGGTTTGGTCCGTTCCTGTACTTGGAAGATGATGCCATGAAGCCTATCTCCCTGTGGGTAAGGCAGCTTGTAGAGGGGGCCAATTCTGTGGAAATGGGCTCCACGGCAGAGGCCAGCAGTGTGCAGGCCACTCTTAAGTCAGCAACTATGGTGCTTACATCTCTGCCTATTATCTGTGTATATCCTTTTGTGCAGAAGTATTTTGTACAGGGTATGACAATGGGAGCTGTCAAGGGTTAAGACACAGACCAGGAACCTGCCGCAAAAGGCAGGACGGTATATTGAGCACAGTCTGTGCTTTATATAAAAGCGATAAAATTAAAGGAGGTTAATGAAGTATGAAGAAAAGAGCAGTATCATTATTACTTGCCGCAGTTATGGTTGGTTCTCTTACAGCGTGCGGAGGTTCAGACTCTGACAAGAAGGAAGGACCCACCATGTCTGCAGAAGAGGCTGACAAGGATCTGGATTATGAGTACGGAGAGGGTGTTACATTCCATTCGGAGAAGCCAGTGACTTACACTATGATGTTCTCAGATCATGAAAACTATCCTCTGAAGGAGGATTGGAGAATCTGGAGCGCCATTGAGGAGAGGTCGAATGTCACTTTTGACCTGACTTCTGTTGCGAGAACAGACTATAACGACAAGGTGACAGCTACAGTTAACAGCGGAAGCGCGCCTTACATAATTCCTAAGATTTATGATTCTTCACCTTATGAGGACAGCGGACAGGTAGTGGCTGTGAGCGACTGGGTGCAGTACATGCCCAACTATTCCAAACAGGTAGAAGAGTGGGGCATGGAGGATGACTTAAAACAGATTTATGCCTCTGACGGTAAGTATTACCGCCTCCCGGGTATGTGGGAATCTGTTGCAGGAGGATACTCCCTCATTGTCCGCAAGGATATCTTTGAGGCTGCAGGCGTGGACATGAGCAAAGAGGCTTCCTGGACCTGGGAAGACTTATATGACGCGCTTAAGAAGGTTCAGGAACATACCGGAAAAGATAATATCTGGTCTGACCAGTTCCAGTTCGGCTGTACCATGAACATGGCTGCCGCCACATACAATGTGACAGCAGGAAATTCTCAGGACGGCGGTGACTGGGGCCTGAAGAACGGAACAAAATTCGACTTTGACAAAAATGAGTTTTATTTCGCAGATACCACAGACGAATATAAAGAATTTCTGACCTATCTGCACAAATTGTATGATGAAAAGATTCTGGATCCGGAAACCTTTACCCAGGACAGCACGCAGGCCCAGGCGAAATTCTTCCGCGGCGATTCTTATGTGCTTGCTGCCAATTACCAGATTCTTTCTGATATTCAGTCCCAGAACAAGATGACAGATGAGGGCGCGGAGCTGTACTTCCTTACCACGCCGTCAGGACCTGCAGGCAACCTGAAATTATCCAGCGCTGCCGGACGTCTGGAAAATGGTATCATGATCAGCAAGAATGCCCTGGAAGAACTGGGTGAAGAAGAATTTATCAAAATGCTCCGTTTTATCGACTGGCTGTGGTACTCAGACGAGGGACATGAGTTATGTCAGTGGGGTGTTGAAGGGGAAACCTACACAAAGGATGCAGACGGCAATATTGTCCTGAATTCTGATATCTATTTCAATGGCTTTAACCCGGGAGCTGAGAAACAGCTCAATGTGGATTATGGTTTCGGCGGCGGTGTGTTCGCTTACGGCGGAAATACTTTCATTCAGCTTTCCAAGTTCTCAGCGCCGGAGAAAGAGTGGAATGAGAGAATCAATTCCAACAAGGAAGATGTGTTGCTCATGCCCCCGATCCTGGCAGATGAGATGGAGAAGGAAGAGCTGAATCTGATCCAGGTGCCTCTTATGGACTATGTAAATACTTCAGCCCTGGAGTTTATCACAGGCAAGAAAGACCTGGAGGCTGACTGGGATTCCTATGTCAAAGAGTGCCAGGAGAACTTGAAAGCAAAGGAATATGTAGAAAAGGCAAATGAAATCTTCAACAATACAAAAGATATTCTGGGTTATTGATCAGAGATGTGATCTGTAATCACACTTGGGAAGGCCGCCGCGGCAGAGTGCTGCGGCGGCTTTTCTGACTCTTAAACAGATTCAGGCAAAATGCAGCGGAGAGGAGAGAAAAGATGGCTTATTTGGAGCTAGACGGACAAAAAGAGATTTTTGTTATCATGGATCCTGATACGGATTCAGGAATCAGAAAAATATGGGGAAAAGCCGAGGAAGATATCAGAAGGATTACCGGGGCTATGTGCAGGCCCGCCTGTCAGGAAGGGACGGGGAATATAGAGCAGGCTGTGATCGTGGCAGTGTGGGGGAAGGGCAGTCTCTCAAAGCGCCTGGGAGAGAGGATTGGGGGACTGGACAGATTACAGGGAAGAAGAGAAGCCTATGGATTTTACCTGGCAGATCATCCTGTGGAAGGGGTGGAAAGAGGACTGATTATCTGCGGAAGCGATAAGCTGGGGATCATCTATGGAATCTTCCATTTGTCGGAGCTTCTCGGGGCTACGCCCTGGACCTTCTGGGGAGACGCACCTCTTCCCTTTCATCAACATACGGTGCTATGCACAGAAATCCCCAAAAAGAGAGAAGGGCAGACGTGCTATATAGAATGCAACAGCTTTATTTCAAAAGAACCTTCCGTAAAATACAGGGGCTTTTTTATCAATGATGAGTGGCCCTGCTTTGGAAACTGGACTTTTTCACATTATCAGGGATTTACGGCAGAGATGTATGACAAAGTATTTGAATATCTGCTGCGCATGAAGGGCAACTATATCTGGCCGGCTATGTGGACTTCCTCCTTTATGCTGGACGGGCCGGGGATGGCTTCTATGGAACTGGCGGATGAGTATGGAATCTATGTGGGCATGTCTCATCATGAGCCGTGTATGCGTTCCAGCGAGGAGTGGGATATCTGCAAAGGGGAGGACACTCCTTACGGTACGCAGTGGAGTTATGTAAATAATAAAGAAGGCCTTCTAAGATATTGGGAGGACGGGATTATCAGAAGCAAGGGCCATCAGGTATTTCCCACACTGGGTATGAGGGGAGAGCGGGACAGCAAAATGCTGGGTGAGGATTCTGACATAGAGGAAAATGTGCGCCTGCTCAAAGAGATCATCAAAAAACAGAGACAAATGATCCGGAAACATCTGGGCCGGGATGCGGATAAGACACCTTTGCTTTTTGCTGTGTATAAAGAGGTGGAGGATTATTATTTCGGCGGCAGTTACCAGGAAGGCCTGAACGGCTTTGAGGAATTGGATGGGGTTACACTACTTTTATGCGAGGATAATTTCGGCAATATGCGAGCCCTGCCAGAAAAGGAGGAACGCGCCCGAAGCGGGGGATTTGGCATGTACTACCATCTGGACTATCACGGCGCGCCTGTATCTTATGAGTGGCAAAATTCCACTCCTGTCTGTAGAATATGGGAACAGATGACACAGGCTTATGAATACGGGATCCGGGATCTGTGGATCGTCAATGTGGGAGATCTGAAGTTTCAAGAATACCCGCTGGGATATTTCATGGAACTGGCTTATGATTATGAGAACTGGGGAGCAGGCTGCTATGACAGGAGCAGAGAGTATACGGCGGTCTGGGTACAGAAAATCTTTGGAAGCTATGCGAAGAAAGAGCAGGTCAGCCAGATCGCATGGGTACTTAAGGAGACTGCCGGTATCAACAGTCTGCGAAGACCGGAGGCATGCAGCAGCGGTGTGTATCATCCGGTTCATTATCATGAAGGCAGAAGAATGTTGAAACGCTTAAACCGCCTGGAAGAGGTAAATGAGGAGGTATGGAGGAGTCTGGAGGCAGAGGAAGCCAGGGAGGCTTATTACAGTATGATTTATTATCCTGCAGCGGCTTCCGCCAATCTTCTGAAGATGCATCTGTACGCGGGATTCAATCATCTGTATGCCTCCCAGGGGAAAGCGATGGCTAATGTGTATGGGGAATGGATGGACACATGCATACTAAGGGATGAAGAGCTGGCCCGGGAATTTTCTGCATTTAAGGGAGGCAGGTGGAAGGGGATGGAGATGGCGCCCCATATTGGATTCACAAATTGGAACAGTGAAGACTGGCGTTATCCAGTGCGGCATGTGCTGAGACTTCCCGGGACGCCCAGACTTGTGGTGTCTGCCGCTGACTCTGAAAAATATTATACAAACCAGTATTTTCCGGTTCCCTTCATTATGGAAGATTTTCTCTATCCGGGGTGCAGGGAGATCACTTTGCAGGTAGCCAACGGCGGTCAGGGAAGGCTAGCATGGAGAATCGAGGAAAGGTGTGAATATCTGAGCTTTTCTGCCTGTGAGGGGAGCACAGATATGGAAGATGAGATCAGGATCAGGATATCCCTGGGCAGGCTTCCGAAGGAAGAACAAAAGGAGTTTTGTTTTCACATACGCCATGGGGAGGAATCGCTCCCTGTTGTGATCCGGGCAAAGAGGCGGGATATTACCTCTGTTCCCCGGGGAGCCTTTATGGACAGGGACGGTGTGTATGTACTTGACGCCGCGGATTATCTGGAACAGGCACCGGGAATCTTTGAGGGACACAGGGCAGTCTTTGAGAAGCTGGAAGGCTATGGGAAATACGGAACAGGTGTGAAGGTGTTTCCGGAGACTGCTTCCTTTGAAGGGGAGGAAAATGCACCTTGCCTTGTCTATGGAATGTGGGCCGATGCAGCAGGCAGTTGCAGGCTGGAGCTGCACACTTCGCCGGCAAATCCTCTCAGGTATGTAGGGAGCCTGAGACTGGGCGTATCGGTAAATGAAGAGGAGGTGCGCCAGGCTTACTTGGTTGGCGGGGACTACAGAGGGGGGGACCACACCTGCGCCGAATGGGCGAAGGCTGTCCTTGATCAGGAGCATGTATGCAGGATGGGAATTACACTTAAGCAGGGTATGAACTATCTGAGGATATATGGACAAGATGCAGGTGTTGTTTTGGAGAGACTGGTGATATGCAGGGAGGAAAAAGAACTTCTTTCCTCTTATCTGGGACCGGATAAAACTTATTGCAGGATATAAGCAGAAAAGAACCCCTTTTTTCTTTTTAAGAAAGAGGTTCTTTTTCGTAAAAGGCTTTAAAGTCACTGGGGGATATCCCGTATATGGATTTGAAATTCCGAAAAAATGAGGAGTAGTCAGAAAACCCGCAGAACTGGTATATGTCTCCTAAGGGCTGTCCGTCCCATATCATTTCGCAGGCTTTGATGATGCGCTTGTGGGTCACAAAATCGTGGACAGTCATTCCGGTCAGCTTTTTAAAGCTCCTGACAAAATGATATTTACTTGATCCGGCCTGTTTGGCCAGCATGTCCAGCGTGATAGGCTCGCTGATATGTTCGTTGATGAAGTCTGTCAGGACGCGTATCATAGGGTGGATGCAGGTGTTCTCTGTAGTCAGGGCCAGCTCGCTGTGCCGGCAGATCTGGTTTAAACAGATGAAAAACAGTGTTATATAGGCATTTTTTAAAAGCCTTGCCTCTCCCCTGGGCATAAGGCTGTCTGCCTCCAGATAGAGAAGGTTGGTCAGATACTGCTCCAGCCGTTTTCTGTCGGGGGTGGGAAGGTGCCATGCAGGGTAGGGATAGGACAGACAATGGGACAGCTTCGTGTCAGGACTTGACAACTGTTCCAGATAACTGTCGGAAACCCACATAAGGATACGGCGGCAGGCGTCATGCTGTTCCGGCTCATGCTGGTAATGGTGGAGCTGGTTTTGGCCGATTAAAAGACAGTCGCCCTGTTTCAGATGATAGGTGGTGTTATTGAGCAGGACCGTGTACTGCCCTTCAATTATATATAAGATCTCGTTAAAATTATGAAAATGCATCTCCGTGGCGCCGCTGGGGACTCCGAATTTTTCGTATATCTCAAAATTTTCGTTCAGCATATACTGCCGAGAGTCGTCAGCTGCCATTGTTGGAACTTTTCCTCTTGCCATGTCTGGACCGTCCTTTTTCTGGTAATCAGTGTTGCTGGTCATGCCAGGTGTATGTTGATATCATATTTTTTGAAATAATTCTGGTATTCATCTTCCGGGGGAAGGTCTGTGAATATGTGCTGTACTTCGTTCAGACGGCAATAGGTCATCAGAGCAGACTTCCCGAATTTGGTGTGGTCTGAGAGCAGGATAGCCAGGAATCTCCCCACCTACAAAGCAGAGGGTGTCCCGGTGTCTATATAAATGACATCCCCGACCTGTACAAAGGAGGCTGCTTTCTTGGAAATGGCGTCTTTTTCCTGTTCAATATAATTTTCTATGAGAGCAATTCTTTTTGTGCGCATATTCCAAGTCTTTCCCGGTATAGATTTGCTTCTGTGCCTAATTCTTATTGTATTACATTTTGAGTAACTTGTGAAGAGAAAAAGGTAACTATTCATAACCAAACTGAATGTAGGGCCGGCATGGATGCCGTTTACGCAGACACCCGCAGCACTCTGCAAAAGCGTCTGCCCGATTTTGCAGACCCTTTGTTGGAAACATATTATTTAGTAAAAATGAGCAGAGCATAGAGGAGCTGATGAAACAGGTAGAGCGGGACTGCGGCATTCGGTTTACGGAGGATGGGAGAGCTGATGAGAAGAAATGAGACGGAAACAAATGTAGACGTTCCATGGGAGTAGCTTTATAATATCTTAGTTGGACTTATTGTAGTTATTTTATTCTCGGCAGAAAAGTATCATCGTTGCTCAGAGGATATGGCAAGTATGGAAATTTGGGTGAAACCCTTGCAGCTGGAAGATATAAAGTAAGGAGGGGGATAAGATGGAGTGGAGCATACTTTATACAAACGGAAATCAGCCTTCGTTGGAAATGGTTGCAGCGTACATTAACAATCCACTGTGGGCTGAGTTTCATAGCCATATTCAGTCTAAATACAAGATTGAGCCTCGCATGGAATATAGCCGTTGTTCCATGCAGGCAGGCTGGAATATGAAATACAAAAAGAGTGGGAAATCTTTCTGCACGCTTTATCCCATGCAAGGATATTTTATAGCTCTTGTCGTGATCGGTAGGAAGGAGATGACGGAGGCGGAACTCTTGATACCGCTATATTCTGACTATGTGCAGACAGTATTTAAAAACACAAAGGTAGGAAACGGGCAGAAATGGTTGATGATAGAAGTGCGGGATAGAGAAATTTTGCAGGACGTGTTTAGCCTGCTCCAACTCCGAATAGGTAAATAATATATGCCCCCAATGAAGGAATCCTTTGCTATCAAAAATATTAGTTGATATTTGATTGGCTTACAGATGATAGTCTTATACAGTCTCATACATTGTATTTGAAATGAACTGCCTACTTGCTATTTTCAAATTCTGTATGTATAATTTTCTAAAGACAGCTGATTTGAGAAAGGATCAGGAACAGAAGAATACGGGGGAAATAGCAGGGATTGTCAAAGAAAAGAACACTGAAAAAGGAACTTACAATGCTTATGATGCTTGTTTCCGCCTGCACACTGATTTCCGCGTGTGCGGCGGTTTTATATGTCTTTTTTTCCTTTTTTATCGAAAATACTCAGGAAGATATTGAATATGTGTTAAATAGTACCAGTCAACAGTTTCAATCCCATATGCAGTTTATTGAAGATGGGGCTGTGTCGATCCGTCACAATATGATGCTGAATGATTTTTTTGATACAGGAAAATCTGGAGCTGATTATGACAGAACTGTGACAGAGCCCCAGCTATCATACAGTATGGAATTGTTTTCTGACCGTAACATGATCAACAAAAAAATACCTTTTGTGACAAGCGTGTATCTGTTCAATAATGCGGGAGATTGTATTTATGAGCACTACTATGCCTCTACGTTGGCAGCAGAGAAGAAAGAGGAGACGCAATACCTAAGCATGCAGAGGCAGTTTCAGCAAAGTCAGGACAGGTATGCGTGTGTGTCGGATGATAAAAGCATTAATTTGTTGTTTCGTATTTACGATGATCACATGGAGGAAAAAGGAATATGCATTGCTAAGATCAGCAGGGAAGCTGTCAATGTACTGTTGGGAGAAGGTATAGCCTACAGTGATTGTACATGGATGGTACTATTTGGAGATGATCGGATCATTGCCTTTCAGGGGAGGTGGAGCGAGATAGAACAGCTGACCCAATTAGAGAGGGTTTGGAGAGGCAAACGATTGTTGAAGGAACATAATGTCATTGGCTGTGCTAAGATGTGCGGGTTCGATATACGGACTGTGATCTGTGTGGGCGAGGAAAATATTTTTTCTGTCTTGAAATCCACAGTTTTGATATTTGTTGTGGGGCTGATCATAGTGCTGATTGTCACTGTACTTGTTGCGTTCGGATTGAGTTACCGTTTTACACGTCCGGTAACTAGAATGATTGAAAAAATACAGGCTTTTGGAAAGCAGGATTTCGATGATCGTATGGAAGATTCTACGATCCAGGAGTATCATGACATTGGAGTCGTGTTCAACGAGATGGCTGAAAGGATTAAATATTTGATCATGCAGGTATATGAAAAACAACTTTTGGCCACCCAGTCCCAGGTAAAATATCTGCAGGCCCAGACCAACCCTCATTTTCAGTTTAATATCCTGTCTATGCTTAGCTTAAAGGCGAAAATGGCGGGCAATGAAGAAGTATATGAAGGACTGACGGCATTTTCAAAGCTGATGCAGGGGAAAATTTTCCGGGAGAAGGAGATTAAGATTAAAGTATCTGAAGAATTGGAAATTGTGAGGTTCTACTTATACTTACAGAAAAGTAGATATCAGGATAAGATTTGTTATGAAATCAAAGTGCAGGATGATCGTATCAATCAGAATCTGATCCCACGCCTGCTGATCGAGCCGCTTGTTGAAAATGCTGTCTCCCACGGATTGGAGCCAAAGCGTGGGAATGGTATAATCAAGATCATTCTTTATGAAGAGCCAGGAATATATGATGGCTCCATGATGCTTCACATATGTGTGGAAGATGATGGGGTAGGGTTTGACGCGGAAAAAATGGTGGAGAATGGTGGGGAAAAAGAACTCCTGGATGGAAAAATTGAGCATACCCACACTGGTTTGGAGAATACAAAACGGATGCTTACGATATTGTATGGAAGCTTCCATGAGTTCAGGATTAGCGGAGGAATAGGAAGAGGAACAAAGGTGGAAATTGTGATTCCGTCAGAGAGGGGGGGATATGATGTGGAAAGTCATAGCAGCTGATGATGAGGGATATATTCGGGAAGCGCTTCAGAAGTTGATTGACTGGAGGAAAATGAACTGTGTATTGGAAGCCGTAGTCTGCGATGGACAGGCCCTTATAGATCAAATCAGAGAGGGGCATCCAGACATTGTAATCTCAGATATACAGATGCCGGGGATGGATGGTGTGGAAGTGTGTAGATTTGTTTATGAAACTTGTCCAGGGACACAGGTGATTCTTTTGACAGCGTATTCTGAATTTGAGTATGCCAGGGCTGCAATTAAGTACAATGCCTGTGATTATGTGCTGAAAATTTCAATTATCGAAGAATTGCCCAGAGCAGTGGAAAAGGCTGCCAAAGAACTAGAAAAATGCCGCAGTGAAGACACACAAAAAGATCAGGGGGAAAAGAAAGAGCCTGGAACTCTTTATCTTCAAATGGAACGGTATATTGAGCAGAACTTCCAAACCAAACTTTCTCTGGAGGAAATTGCCGAAGCACTACATGCGAATGGAAGCTACTTGAGCAGACTTTATAAAAATAAAACAGGAAAGAACCTCTTTGATGCAATACTGGACCGGAGAATTGAGGCTGCAAAGGAATATTTGCTCTTTACGGATATGAAGACTTATGAGATATCAGAAGCAGTGGGAATCGAAGATTCAGGATATTTTTCCAAGATGTTTAAGAAGAAGATAGGGGTCTCGCCCAAAGAATTTAGAAAGGGTGGTAATCATGGGGAAATACAATAAAATCGGTTTTGTTTGTATTTTTCTTTTATCTAGTATGTTGTCTGGCTGCAAAGGTGTGGAAGAGGAGCCGGTGACAATCACAGTGATCCACGCGTGGGGGGGGATGGAGGCAGATCACGTTGCTATGCGTGATATTTATGAAGGGTTTGAAAAAGAAAATTCAGATATCAGGCTCCAACTTATCTCTATGCCCACCAGGAAGGAGATGCTGTGGAAAGTAGAGGATATGATCATGGTGGGAGATACCCCGGATATTATCATCTTTAGTGGTATGGGACAGAATCAGACGTATGGTTTTATGGTGGATAATGACATGGCTTTGGATTTAATGCCATATTTAGAGAAAGATACGGAATTTGCAAATAGTATATCTGATGCAAATCTGGAATACTGGACAACAGACGAAAATCACTTGTTTACAGTGACAGATGTATTGTCACTTAGCGGGGGGTATTGGTATAATGAAGAAATTTTTCAGCAGGCCGAGATTCAAAAAATTCCTGAAACATGGGAAGAATTTTGGACTATGTGTGAAACGCTAAGATTCTGGACAGAGAAGCAGGGACTGGATATACTACCTTTGCAGCCATCCGGGGAGGGATATTTATATTTCATGGATCATATCCTGGCTGATCTTGGTGACAATACGTCAAGCGGTATCAGGGGACATAAAATTACAGCAGGGAAGGAAAACCTGGAATATGTGGTGAATCAGTTAAGGCAGATATATCAGTTCTCCACTTCTGAAAGCGAAGGGTACACTTACCTGGATGAGACCAGTTTATTCAACGAGGGAAAAGTGGCTATCTACGTCAATGGTGTATGGGGCGCGCCTATGATCTCTGATAATATTAACGCAGGATATGCATTACTGCCTAGTGTGTCTGGGACCTCCATTTCCTGTGAGTCTGCTTGTCTGGGTTATGTACTGGGAAATAGCGGAAATGCAGACAGAGAAGATGCTTCTATCCGTTTTCTCAAATATATGCTGAGTGAGCCGGTACAAACACGGATTGTCAGAGAGACTGAGCAGATCCCTGTCAATCCTCAGATAGAACTTGAAGACTATGCAGATGAGAAGCCCAGAATGTATCAGGCGGCGTCACTTGTAATGAACGCAGACAGGAAGATTGATGTTCCTGATAATCTATGGACAGCATCGCAGAAAACCATATTCACCGGAAATATACTGGATGTCCTGTCAGGAAAGCAGTCTGAGCAGGAGTTTGTGGAGAAGTTAATTGGTGCTCAAAATGAAGAAAAGTGAATGTATAAGACAGAAGTATTGGCGAATATGTATAGACAATCCGTCAATACTTCTATTTTTTTGTTTAATATATGTAAAATATTGCAGGTATGTAAATATTATCCCATATTTTATAAAAAGTAGTCAATATTATTCAGATTTGGGTCAATTCAAGTCATTCAAAATATATAAAAATAGAGGTAAAATGATTTTGCAAAAAGTAAAAACGCACAAAAAGGAGGAAAGTATGAAAAGAAAAGTCGTAAGTATATTATTGATTGCGGCAATGTGTGTGACTGTATTGGCTGGCTGTAGAGGTGGTTCAGATTCAAGTAAAGAAGGAAGTTCCGTTGCCAAGGATGAAGATAACACTCTGGAATTTTATCACGGGTATTATCAGGATGAGAGCGAGTGGGCGGCTGCTCAGGTTATGAGAGATATATATGATCAGTTTGCAGAAGAGCATGGGGACGGGAATGTGACATTCAAAGCAATAGCGGTGGAGAATCGTGACGAGATTGTCAGCGCACAGGTATCTGGCGGCTCTTTCCCGGATATGGTGGACTTTGGCGGTGCCAGAGGATCGCTGACATCGGCTGTGGCACAGAATCTTGTGTATGACCTGAAACCTTATATCGATGAGAATAATCTTGCAGATGCAGTTGGACTGAACTATACACAGAATGACCAGAACGGCCATATTTACTCTGTCCATGATCAGATTGAGAGCCGTGGACTCTGGTACAATTCCGCAGTATTGGAAAAGGCAGGCGTATCTACGGATAAAATATTTGCTGACTGGACCTCTTTTGGGGACGCGATGGACAAGATCAATACGCTGGGTAACGGTATATACGGTTATATTGCAGGCCAGGGATCCCGTCAGATTGTGAATGCAATCATGGGATCTACTGAGAAAGGTAAAGAAATGATAGAATCAGAATTGACTGAGGATACCATTAATTCCAGCGAGTTTGCAGAGGCGTTTAAAACAGCGGCAAAATTGGATCAGGCAAATGGATCTGATCACACGACAGATGACAATGGGAATCTGATGGCTGATTTCAATACAAACGGAACAGTGGGCGTGCTGTTTAATGGAGTGTGGAACGCAGGCGCTATCGCTGAAGCAAACGCAGAAGTGATAGAACCAACGTTGTTTCCAGGTAACATAGCCATTGCATCCGCCGGTGACGGTATTGCGGTCGCTAATGGAATGAGTGAAGAAAAGACAGCGCTCGCTCTGGAATTCGTTAAGTATATGACAAGCGTGGAAGTGCAGGAAAAGATATTTACAGAAGTACAGGCAAAACCGTGCAATACGACATTGGATCTGAATGCGCTGGCCCAAAAGAGTGATAATGCCATAGTTTCCAAGCTGGCAGAAGCATGCTCACAAGTGAATGACGCAGATACAACTGTGATCGATTTGAGCTATACTTGGGGCTCTGATGTAGACAAAGCAATTATCAATGCTCTGATGGAATCAGCAGTAACAGGAACTGATATCGATGCAAGATTTGAGCAGCTTCAGAAAGAACTGTTTGCATTGATCGGATAAGATAAAGTTGAGATTCAGGGAAGGGAGCAGTCCCTTCCCAATTTTAATATATGGAGGTGTTATGATTGGCAAACTCGCGCGTAAGGAAAAGGAAGAATAAGCTTGTGATGCGCAAAACCGGATTTATCATTGCGTTTCTTGCCCCTACTCTGCTTGCATTTTGTATGTTTTATCTGTATCCGATTATTACAGTGTTTATTACATCCTTCTGTAAATGGGATTATACGAATATTGCGAATCCGGAATTCTTTAGCTTCGAGCATCTGTGGGATAATTATGACTATATATTCAATAAATATCCCTTTTTCTGGGAGGCATTGAGAAATTCTACAGTCTGGGCAATTTTGGGAGCTGCAGTGCAGGTTCCTGTGGCAATGCTGATAGCCCTGGCGTTTTCCAGAAAAATGAAAGGGATCAAGTTTGTCCGCAATGTTTATATTATCCCGAATATGATTTCTACAGCTGCTATGGGGATAATTTTCTTACAATTGTATAATCCATCCTACGGAATCATCAATCCTATTATCCGGTTATTTAAAACAGATTTTAATGACAGTGTACTTTTATTAAAGGGGCCGGCATTTATCGCTATGACCTGCGCCTATATTTTCTTTACAGGAACGACCACATTGATGATCTTAGGCAATATTATGGCGGTTCCTGAGGAAGTGCGGGAGGCTGCAATGCTGGATGGCGCGAGCGGACTTAGACAGGACTGGCATATCACGATTCCGATGATTAAAGGGACGCTTAGGACGGTATCCATTATGGCAGCAACTTCTGGTTTCCTGCTCTACAACGAGGTATACTTCCTGACAAAAGGAGCTGCCGGAACGTACAGTGTCAGCTATGTTATCCGTGAATTGGCAATCACTAGTCCGAGAACTCAGTTTGGCAGGGCAAACTCAGTGGCAGTGATACAGATTTTGGCAGGTATGGTGATTATTTTGGTTATCAATCTGGTATACAGCGTATCTTTAAAAAAGAAACGTTAATAGTGGAGTGAAGAAGAAAGAAGTAGGTGATCAGTATGAAGAAAAAAAGACACATAAAAAGTGCGAAAAGTATGCCTGTTGGAACGCGGATCTTCACTTACATCTGCCTTTTGTGGGCGCTGATTGTGGCTTTAGTCCCTCTGATATGGCTTATATTGTCCAGTTTAAAGGAAGATCCTCTGGCAAGACCGGGATTCCAACTTCCAGAATCAATCTACCTGAATGGGTATATCTCCACATTTCGGGATCTCCATGTGCTTAGGTACTTTGGTAACAGTATGTTTGTGGCAGGTGTATCAGTAATTATCAGCGTAGTTATGATCTCTATGTCAGCCTATGTGGTTGCGAGAATGGAATTTAAGGGTAAAACTCTGGTAAGCATACTGTTGTATTCAACTATGTTTATTCCAGCTACCGCTTTGACCTATCCAGTGTATAACCTGATCAACAATCTGAGTCTCTACGATACGAGGGGAGCGCTGATTTTGATCTATTCCTGCAGTGGGATTGCCATTAGTTTTTTTGTCATCAAAAATTATTATGACAATATTCCACGGGATCTGGAGGAAGCGGCGAGAATTGATGGCTGTGGATATGTGCGGACATGGGTTAAGGTGATTTTTCCGATCGCGCGCCCCGGGATTATGACAGCGGCGGTACTTGCATTTTTAAATAACTGGAATGAGTATTACTGGGCATCTCTGGTTTTGATCACTCGTGAGAAGCTGACTGTTCCCTCGCTGCTCTCTACATTTACAACAGCATTTAATACAAACTATAACGGATTATTTTCAGCTATGGTCGTCATTATACTTCCGCCGGTACTTTTGTACTGTATCTTCAGCAAATTCTTTGTAGAGGCATTGTCAGGCGGCGCGGTTAAAGGATAGTGATATAGGAGGAGATAAGTGATATGAATCAGGAAATTAAGAAACGCACAAAGTGGTTTATGGATGCCAGATTTGGCATGTTTATCCATTGGGGGCTGTACTCGATCCCGGCGTGCGGCGAATGGGTGATGTCCCAAAAGGAAATGACAGTGGAAGAATACAGGGGCTATTTTGACCAATTTGACCCAGTGGACTATAACCCGAAGAAATGGGTGCGCCTGGCAAAGAATGCGGGAATGAAATATGTAGTGCTGACAGCGAAGCATCATGACGGTTTTTGCCTGTTTGATTCTAAACTGACCGACTACAAAGCGACAAACACTAAAGCCGGAAGGGATCTTGTCCGGGAGTTTGTGGACGCCTGCCGGGAGGAAGGGCTGAAGGTGGGCCTTTATTTTTCAATTATAGACTGGCATCATCCTGATTTCCCCAAATATGGCGACAAGCAGCACCCCATGCGGAATAACGAGGCATACAAAGATGAGAAGATTGACTTTGACCGGTATCTTGATTATATGCACGGACAAGTCAGAGAGCTTGTAACCAATTACGGGAGACTAGACTTGCTTTGGTTCGATTTCTCCTATGATGATATGACGGGAGAAAAGTGGCGGGCATCTGATTTGATCCGAATGGTTCGCACCTTCCAACCAGATGTGATTATTGATAACCGTCTGGAAGGTGCAGGAGACAACCATGGCAGTATCGCAAAGGAGCATCCATTGATCTACAGCGGCGATTTTGCAAGCCCGGAACAAATCATCCCACCTGAAGGAGTATGTGACGAAAAGGGAGAGCCGATCCCCTGGGAACTTTGCGCCACAATGAATAATCATTGGGGATACTGTAATTTTGATCATCAGTACAAAAGCCCGCAGATGTTGGTGCGAAAACTGGTAGAATGTGTGAGTAAAGGCGGAAATATGATTCTCAACGTAGGTCCGGATGCAAAGGGGAATATTCCGACGGAGAGTGTCGATATTCTTGAGAAAGTAGGAAAATGGATGCAGAAAAATAAAGAGAGCATTTATGGATGTGGAATCTCGAAACTGCAAAAACCAGAATGGGGCAGATATACCCAGAAAGAAAATGTGATTTATGCACATGTATATGAGACGCCTCTGGGAGCACTGCCGCTATATGGAATCCCACCTGAACAATTGGCTGAAGTGACATATTTGGCTGATGGTAGTGAGGTGAATCGCGGGGAGGCGTGGAATACAGCTCTTTATCCGGATGTGGCATTTGTATCGTTTGGTGAAGATCCAGTTTTTACATATCCTCTGCCTGATGAAAAGGATACTGTATTGAAAATCTGCTTAAAAGAATTGATATAATTATGTAATTGGAGGTGCAAAATGATCGGTAAATTGAAATATTCATTTGGGATTTTATTTTGTATGGTTATAATCTTGAGTATTATCCCTTTATCTGTAAAACATGTGCAGGCAGAAGAGAGCACTGAAAGAAAATATTATTTATCAGATTTGGAATGGTATTCTGCTACACATGGAGACGCAGACAATGATAAGACTGTCCAGAAAGATCATCCGTTTACTCCGGGAAACAATGGGGAGGATACAAAGATCAGCCTCCTGATGGAAGATGGGACCACAGAAGTGTTCGATAAAGGATTAGGAACAGTTGCCGCGTCTCCTTCCAGTATTATATATAACATTACAGGTGCAGAAGTAAGTAGATTTACTTGCTACGCAGGTCTTGACAGAACGTCAAATAATACGCTGCCCGGTCATGCGCAGGTGGAGAAGATTGAAGTGATTGCGGATGAGGAGATTGTTTTCAGCACAGAAGATATATATCCCAACGGCATTGACTATAATACTCCCGCTATACTCATAGATATTGATATCGCACAAGATGCAGAGAAAATCGAATTGAGAAGCTATGCCGGAGAACAGACTTGGGGAGATGAAATTGTATATGCTGATGCAAGTTTTATTGCGTCAGGTACATTTCCAAGACCGGATGATTGGACTTCCTATTATTATCTGTCGAATTTGAATTGGACGTCAGCTACCCACGGAGATTCTGACACGAGCAAGCAAGTACAGAAAAACCATCCGTTTACACCGGGAAATAATGGAGAAGATACACCTATCCGGCTGCTAATGCAAAATGGAAATATCCGAACATTTGAAAAAGGCTTAGGAACTGTAGCAGCATATCCTTCAGATATCACTTATAATATCAATGGGGCCGGAGTTTCTGAACTTAAAGCCTACATAGGGATTGACCGAAGCGCAAACTACCAAGCGGCGGGACATGCTGTTGTGGAGAAAATAGAGATTTTAGCGGATGATACGGTTCTATACTCGTCTCAGGAAGACTATCCTGAAGGAATTCTGTATACGACCCCTGCGATCCGCGTAGATGTTGAAGTCCCTGAAAATGCATCTATGCTGCATTTAAGATGTTATGCCGGAGAACAAACCTGGGCAGATGAAATTGTATATGCAGATGCCAAGGTTGTGGCAGAGGGACCGTTTATAGATCCCGATGCGTGGGAACCCGGGGAAAAACGTCGTGAAATATCAAATCAAGTTCCGCTGATGATGATTCCGCTATATGCCAATGGAGAAAAATATGCGCAGGCTGAGCGGCAATATACTTTCTGGGGCGATGATACACTGACAGGCAAATGGGAAGAAGTACCAGACGATCTAAAACCTTACACAGTGATAGAACTGCACCCGGATGATCTGCCAAAACAAAATGGAAGCGCAGCAGATTTCTACGAACATTATCTTGAGGAGGCACAAAATTATGTAAATCCAAAGACTGGGGAAAATGAACCGATTCCACTAGTACTTACTGTGTATACAGCGGGAAATCAATATTACTATACGGCTGCGCATTGGCTTACAACGGCATGGATCGAAGAGATGTATGAACAATATAGTTGTCTGCAGGGGATTTTCTGTACAGAGAATTATTGGGTGTGGGCAAGTGGAATTGAAAATATGGCTGCAGAGTATCTTACTATTTCTGCGAAGCATGGCGGATATTTTATCTGGTCAGAACAAAATAATGGAGCATCCATTGAAAAAGCTATGGGCACACAGGGACAGACTGCTTTTAAAGAGGCGGTGGAAAAATACAGTGATTATTTTATATTCATGTACAAAAATACACCTGCCGCAGAGGGGAATGATGCACCGACAAGCAGTTATATGACAGGTCTATGGCTTGCTGACTATGTCTATCAGTGGGGTGGACTTATGGATACATGGAAATGGTATGAGACAGGGAAATGGAAACTGTTTGAGAGTGATAATATAGGAAAAACACAGGGGAACCGCCAGTGGCTGTCTGAACCTGAAGCACTATTAGGAATCGAGGCTATGATGATCTACCTCAATGGAGGATGTGTATATAACTTTGAGCATCCAGCGTATACCTATGGCGTAAAAAATGAACAATCTCCACTATACACGAATGTAATACAGGAATTTTTCAGATATGCAGTTGAGAATCCCGCCCCGACTAAAGATGAAATGTTGAGCTCCACAAAGACTATAATACATGGTAATCTGTCTTCCATGGGGAACGGAAACTTTTTTGTAGGCCTGAACACGGAAATGACACAGTCTCCAACTTATATCACGGGAAGATATGGGAATATTCCAGCAGTTCCTTCTTCGATCTCCTCGTCTGTCCTCGAAGAAAAATTTAGGGGGACAGAGATCGAAATCGTGGAACAGGGGGATGAAAGGATCCAAAACACAGAGAAGAGACAGATATACTTTAATAGTCTTTATGAGGACATGTATGACGGAGATATTTTTGCGCAGAAATTAGAAGATACTTGGTATGTATATAATTACAAGTATAATGAGGATGTGGATCAGATCGCAGAAAATATGAGTCTCTCTGTACCGGGTGTAACTGGTGGAGAATGGAATGTTTCTGCGGTGCTGGAACCTCATACATATCTAATCTTAAAAGAGGAAACAGACGGTATAACTGTCAGATTAAACAATTACCGGACAAATAAAGATGAACTGTGGGAAGGTGCACAGAACGCTTCTGAAGCGGCGGTGCTGCCTGAGATGAGTAAAAAAGACGCTCTTTCATGGGTGTATACTAATTATATTAATAATACCCAGGATCAGGAACGAAGAACGACCACGATTACATTGACTAATCTGGAAAATGAGCCGACAATAAGTAATGTATCAGGCTTGGAAGGTAACTACACGACTCCTGAGATTGTATACGATGCAGAAACAAAAACAGCAACCATTACAGTAATCAGCAATGGTTATGTATACTTCGATATAATGGCAGAGTCGTGACCATATGAAACTTATGTCATAATAAACAAAAATACGACTTATCAGATGAGGATAACTGGCACTGGTTTTCTGCTGCATTTATACAATGGTGTGTGAAAATTGACTACCACATGGGCAGAACGCTTGTCTACTATGAGGGGGGATGAGCGGGGACCATGCAGTGTATTCCGGTGCTGCGTTAAAATATGCGGGAATTCCTGTTCCGGTTGTAATTGAAGCGTATTATGCGTGGCAGTATTTTTTCAGAGTTTGAAAAGAAGGAGGAAATCAAAGCATGAAACAGGTAACGAGTGTGCTGATTGGCGCGGGATTACGGGGCGGGTATGTCTATTCCCGATATGCGTTGGAACATCCGAATGAACTAAAAGTAGTGGCAGTGGCTGAACCTGACCAGATCCGGCGGGAAGCATTCGCCTTCAGGCACAATATTCCGAAAGATATGCAGTTTAAAAGTTATGAGGAACTGTTGAGCAGGGAACGTATGGCGGACTGTGCCATGATCTGTACACAGGATAGGATGCACGCTGAACCGGTTATCAGAGCAATGGAAAAGGGGTATCATGTATTGTGCGAGAAACCTATGTCTCCGGAAAAAGATGAAATTTTAAAGATGGGGGAATTTTCCCGCAAATATAACCGTATCCTTTCCGTATGTCATGTGTTGCGTTATTCACCGTTTTTTACAAGTGTGAAGTCGCTGCTTGAGGAAGGGAGAATCGGGCAATTAATGAGTATACAGCATATCGAAGAGGTGGGGTATTGGCACCAAGCCCATAGCTTTGTTAGGGGAAACTGGAGGAATGCAAAAGAATCTAGTCCTATGATCTTGCAGAAATGCTGTCATGATATGGATATTCTTCTGTGGCTTTCCGGCAGTCATTGTAAAACAATCAGTTCCTGCGGCGGTTTGACTTACTTCAAAGAACAAAATGCTCCGTCAGAAGCCCCCGGATATTGTATGGATGGGTGTGACCACAGGGATGACTGTCCATTTTATGCCCCTAAATTTTATCTGGAACATCCAAAGGCGGAAGAAGACGGGTTGATCTATGCAGTGACAGATATGACAGATACAGATTCTATTCTCAGGGCACTGCGCAGAGGCCCTTACGGAAGATGTGTCTTTCACTGCGACAATACAGTGGTGGACCACCAGTCTGTGGAAATTGAGTTTGAAAACGAAGTGACGGCTTCCTTTTTAATGACAGCTTTCACTAATCGATGTGCAAGGCGAATCCGGTTGATGGGGACGAAAGGTGAACTAAGTGGTGATATGGAGGCTGGTACTATAGAGCTTATTGATTTTGTGAGTAACTCATTAGAAGTGATTCAGCTTCATACTTCTGCAAAAGGACACAGTGGAAGTGACATGAGTATGATGCGTGATTTTGTGAAAATGATCGGTGAAGGAAAGCCGGGAAAAACAGATGCTTCCATGTCAGTGGAAAGCCATCTCATGGCACTTGCAGCGGAAGATGCCAGAGTAAACAAAGTGACAGTTGACTTTAAGGAGTATGTATAAGTTGACAGAAGTTCCTAAAAGGAATTCAAGGATGCCTTCAGCGTGGAAAATCCCAAGGGATATGAGAATGAAGAGGTTTATATGATGAATTGGGCTGCGCTATATTAAAGTGATATCTCCATCTTTGGAGCAAGTCGCAGAATATATTAACAATCCGTTATGGGTAGAGTTTAATAGCCGTATACAGTCCGCTTACCAAGTAAAACCCTGCATGGAATATAGCCGTTGTTCCATGCAGGCAGGCTGGTATGAAATACAAAAAGAGTGGGAAATCTTTCTGCACGCTTTATCCCATGCAAGGATATTAGTGAGCTGATTGTTTCTATAAATTTGGAGTGATAAAGAGGTTTGCCATGCCTCGCAAAGTCGCATAAACACTGGATGTGTGGAGTTTTGCTCATGGCTATTAAGTTTAATATTGGAGGCGATAATAGACTACTGGTAATTTTAGAGAATAGCCGTTGGGCGGTAGGCAGTGTCTACGTTTTGTCAACCTCGTACAGATTTTGTGTGGCAACAGTGTATAAAATATGATACAATATATAAACGAGACACCGAAGTAAGCCCTTCTGGCTCCAGGATCAACAGCTGCCGAAGGAGATGAAAAACATAAACAGTCATTTAAAAGCAATAGCGCAGTCCTATGACAGAGCAATTGAATTAGGAAGAAACGGTATCAACTCATACAATAATTTACCGGAATATCTAAAGAAGGATCCGGATTATATTAATTTTCAAACAGCAAGAGAAAACGGTTTAGATTCAGACAGCGGGCGTATAGAAATCAAAGCATTTCTGTCACCAGCAGTAAACGCAAAATTCGTTGATTTAGGGTGTTGTCTGAATCTAATGTTTAATGGGTATGATCAATGGCCATCCACCTATTACGGGGTTGACATAAGTACCGAAACAATAAAGCTTCTCAGGGAGTTTTCCGAAAAGAAAAGACTCCGTGTAGGTAAGCTGCACTGCGGAAGCATACATGAAACACCTTTTGAGGACAATTATTTCGATATAGGGGCCTGTATAGGTGTTCTGGAATATTATGAAAAAGCATTTGTCAGGGAAGTTCTTATTGAAATCCATAGGATACTGAAGCCTTATAGTAAATTTGTTCTGGATATTCCTGATAATGCAGGAAAAATGCATCACTTTATGAATTTGGTTGAGACATCTATGGGCAGGCCTGATAAATTCGACATGTCCATTGAGGAATTTGAAGAAATTCTCTTTGATTTCTTTGAAATAGAAAAGAAAGAAAAGATAGATGCTGTGTCGATGGTGCAATATTTTTTGAAACGCAAAGCTTAATCTTCTCTCAAAGAGCAGCTTTCTATTTTGTGCCCGATCGGCAGAGTATAAAATAAAAATTAAATATCAACCATATCTTCTAATTGCATCCCTTTTATGGTAAAATATAGATATTCCAAAAGAAAGAAGGTATGTCAATTATGGAAAAAGAAGTATTAGATTTTGTAGTTGGGAAAACGCATGATTTAATGAATGCGGCATCATGCAGCAGTGAGGCAAAAACAGCAGCTCAGGCTTGGCTGGATGCGGTTGGGACGGAAAATGAGGCAGAAGAAACTAAAAAATACATAGCTGAGCTGGAAGCAGATATTATGCCCGTTGACGGTTTGATCGCTTTTGCAGAGTCTGATGCCGGTGCACAGGTTTTCGGAGCTGATACTGCGAAGAATGTTGCAGCACACGCAAAGGAGATCAAGGCAGCCGGAGCAAAATACTGTGACTGCCCGGCATGTGCAGCCGCAGAAGCAATTCTCGAAAAGAAAGACTGCCTTATTTAATTCTTGACATAGAAAGTACGCAGAGCGTGCTTTCTGTCGTTGCCAAAACGAAATTGACAGCCAGAACGTTTTACAGAGCACCCGTCAGAGATGATGGGTGCTCTGTTTATTGTGCGCCTGGCGGCGCACGTTATTAACGGGTGAGAGTCCCCAAGGATAGATGAGTGGGCAAGGCGGAGAATCAGAGCGGTCTACTGGAAACAATGGAAGAAAATCAAGACAAAATACCGAATGCTTAGAGGCTTAAAATTAGAGCATTGGAAAGCAAAGGAACTGGCTAATAGTAGAAAAGGATATTGGAGAATGGCGAAAGTTCTAAACCCAATACTCTCAAATAAAATAATAGCCAAGCTGGGATATACACCCATGCTTGACTATTATCTGATAGTTTGTGAAAACGAAGGAACCGTCTTGGTACCGAACGGTATGCCAGGTGGTGGTGTGCCATGCAAGGCATACAGAAGATGAAGGTAGGTCCTTCGACAGGAATTGAACAGGCAAGCCTGTCAAATCACTCTAATGCTGCTGTGATTCAGGTCATGGTAGTGAGCGATTAGAGAAAAGGTTGTACAAACAATCAGATATGATACATGAAGATGAATGAAAATGAACCATTGAAGAAGTGTCGAAAGCGTAAGATTTCTGCAAAACTTACTTTTCACCACTGAGTAAGGATGAGGATGGAGGAAACCTGTAAAGCTGACCATCCGTGGAACGGCATTAAGATGGCATGAGCATGTATCAGGCTTCTGTGTGAAACATGGGAACCTGTAGAATAATGAAAATCGAAAAGATTCAAGTCACAGAAAGATAAGGTCGAAAGTAGAGACGTATTCTACAGGGGCGGAGTTACTCGTAGTAGTGTTGAAGTTGTTGTAATGACAATGGAGCAAAGGGGTAACATCATTCTGCTTGATACTGAAAACAACTAGGAAACTAGGAGGATTTGATGAGCGAGAGCAAACAATACGAAATACCAAAGAAAGTGGTTATTGAAGCTTATAAGAGAGTAAAAGCAAACAAAGGAAGTGCGGGAATTGATGGTATAGATTTTGAACAGTTTGAAAAGAAACTGAATAATAATCTATATAAGATATGGAATCGAATGAGTTCAGGAAGTTATTTTCCATCTCCGGTATTAGCGGTAGAAATACCAAAGAAAACTGGTGGAACCAGGAGATTGGGCATACCAACTATTACAGATAGAATTGCACAGATGGCTGCAAGAATGTATGTAGAACCTGTGGTAGAGCCCATGTTTTGCGATGACTCATATGGGTACAGACCAAACAAGTCTGCAATTGATGCAATAGCAACAGCAAGAAAGCGATGTTGGAGATATGATTATGTCATTGAATTAGATGTAAAAGGATTGTTCGATAACATCGATCATGAACTTCTAATGAAGGTTGTAGCAAGGCATGTAAAAGAAGAATGGATATGTCTCTATATAAAACGATGGCTAGAAATTCCGTTTGTAACAAGAGAGGGGCATGTAATTGAGAGATTGTCTGGGACACCACAAGGAGGAGTAATAAGTCCAGTTTTAGCAAACATGTTTTTGCATTATGTATTCGATATGTGGATGGAAAGAAATTTCCCACAAGCACCATTTGAAAGATATGCGGATGATGGATTAATACATTGCCGTACAAAAGAGGAAGCTATCTTCATAAAAGAAAAGTTAGCAAATAGACTTGAGGAATGTAAGCTAGAACTGCATCCTATTAAAACAAGAATAGTGTATTGTAAGGATAAGGACAGAACCAGGGAGGAAGAACTTACAGAGTTCGATTTTCTTGGTTATACATTCAAAGCAGTATACATCATGTGTAAAGATGGAAAAATCAGACATAACTTTATTGCATCTGTAAGCAACTCTTCATCTAAAAGCTTTCGAGAAAAAATAAAGGCTATGGAAGTTCATAAGAGGACAGGGTGCAAAATAGACATCATAGCAGAAATGCTGAATCCCTTAATTCGTGGTTGGATGAACTATTTTGGTAAGTTCAATCCATCGGCAATGAAGGGAACGTTACAATGTATTGAAAGAAGACTTGTGAAATGGGCTATGTGTAAGTACAAGAACTTTCGAGGTAGACGACGTAGAGCAGAGAAATGGCTCTACACCGTGAGACAGCGAGAGCCAAAACTGTTTGCTCACTGGAGCAATTTATATTCGTATTGTTGAATGATAAGAGCCGTATGAAAGGAGACTTTCACGTACGGTTCCGGGAGAAGTTTGAGGTGAAAGTCCTCTTACTTACTCGACTGAGAGGTCGGCTAGTCACTTGATGACTAGCCTCCTACTCGATTTATTCCCAAAATACATTGACAAACAAAACTGTAACAATTATAATTACATTAATACAACATAGTTACCTCACATGTAAAAGCACAAGAGTGAGATTCATCCATTTGGGGAATAACAAAAAGGGGCGGGAAAAGGAACAGGAAAAAAGAGCAGCAAAAACAACAGGCAGCCCAAACCGCAGCAAATCACATCAAAGAAGGCATGACAATTGGACTTGGTTCCGGAACCACTGCCCATTATCTGATCCTGGAAGCAGGAAAAAAATATGCACAGGGACTTCATTTTTACGGGATAGCCACATCAAGGGAATCGGAACAACTGGCAGCATCACTGGGAATACCGCTTCTTGAACCCAAGCAGGCAGGGAAGATTCACCTGGCGATTGACGGTGTGGATGAAATAGACAGGGATCACAGAGCAGTCAAAGGCGGCGGCGGTGCGTTTTTGAGAGAAAAGATCATTGCATCCTGGGCAGATGATGTCATCTGGATCATGGATGAGAGCAAAATGGTAGAACACCTGGGAACCTTTCCGTTCCCTGTTGAGACAGTACCTTTTGGTATGCCGTAAACGGGTCACCCTGTCTGACAGACAGCGGGAACCATATTCTGGACATACAGTTTGCACAGGATGCGGATATTTCCGCAGCGGCAGAGAGAATCCGTAAAATGCCGGGGGTTGTGGAGACCGGGTATTTGGGACAGATGTGCAGCCGTATTGTGGCAGGCACCTCTTCCGGAGTCAAAGTCATGGAAAACCCGCATAGAGTGATAGAGTAAGAACAACTGGTCAGGAGGCGCAGGTCATGGGAAAAATAAATGGATTTATCGGCACATATGCTTCTGAAAATAGTAAAGGCGTATACCGGTTTACATTTGATACAGTCAGCGGGACTTTAGGAAAACCGGAATTATTCTATGAAGCAAGAGACGCAAAATGGATATCCCTATATAAAAATATCATGGCAGTACCTGTGGCAAAACATGCATGGGCCGGCATCTGCCTTTTAGATATATCGGGCGGAAAGGCTGAATTTCTGGGAGAAGTTCTGGCGGAAAAACATACGCCCTGCTATATCCTTCAGGATGAGACACATGTATATACCGCCAACTATCATGAAGGCCTGGTCATGATATATGAGAAAAGGCAGGGACAGAGGGATGCGCTTTGCCCTGTGAAAAAGATTGTCACAGCACCGCGGGCAGGCTGCCACCAGATCCTGTTTCACGGTCCGCTTATGCTGGTTCCCTGCCTGACGCTTGATCGTATTTTGTGTTATGACAGAACCCGGAATTTTGAAAAAACCGGGGAACTGCTTTTTCCGGAAAACAGTGGTCCCAGGCATGGAATATTTAACCGGGCCCACAGTAAATTCTGGGTTGTCAGCGAGTGGAGCAATGAAGTTTATTACTTTGCAGTAAAAGAAGACAAGTTTCAGCTCAAGGAGACATTTCCGCTACTGCAGAGGGAGGCAGGGGCAGCCGCGGCTGTCCGTTTATCCGGTGATGAACGCTTTCTGTACATTTCCCTGCGGGGAGCAGACCAGATCGCAGTATTGGCAGTGGAGGCAGAACATTTAAATCTGGTGGAACGCGTGTCCAGCCAGGGGGAACATCCCCGGGATTTTATACTCAGCAGTGACGGACAATTTGTATTGACCGTAAACAGGAGCCGGGGCGGGCTTGTCAGTATGAAAAGAGACCTTAAGAGCGGAAAGATTGTGAAAATAATAGGACAGACAGATATTCCCCAAGGAGTATCTGTGACACTGGTATGATTTCCGGCTGGTTACCCGGAGTTTCACCGGGAGTGGCGCGGAAATGAAGGAAAAAGGAGGCAGACCATGCAGAAAACAGATATAGGAATCATAGGCCTGGCAGTGATGGGCAGAAGTCTGGCATTAAATATGGCGGACCATGGGTATAAAGTAGGAGGATACAACAGGAGCAAAGAGGTGACAGACACGGTCATGAGGGAGCATCCTCATAAAAATCTCATACCATTTTATACCTTGGAGGAATTGGTGGGATCCCAGGAACACCCCAGAAAATTCATGATGATGGTGAAAGCCGGAAATCCGGTAGATGCAGTGATCGCCCAACTGGAACCGCTTCTGGATGAGGGGGACATTCTTATTGACGGAGGAAATTCTTTCTTTGAAGATACCAGAAGGCGCACAGAGGCGCTTGCACAAAAAGGGATTCATTACTTTGGCGTGGGAGTTTCCGGCGGTGAAAAAGGAGCGCGGTTCGGCCCGTCCATTATGCCGGGTGGAAATGAACAGGCATATAAGGCTGTGGCACCTATACTGGAGGCGGTCGCAGCAAAGGCACAGGGAGAGCCGTGCTGCGCATACATGGGACCTGACGGGGCGGGACACTATGTGAAAATGGTACACAATGGGATTGAGTACGCGGACATGCAGCTTATCGCAGAGTCTTACCTGCTGTTAAAATACGCGGGGGGATTTACCAATGAGGAACTGGCTGATGAGTTTGCCAAATGGAATCAGGGTGAACTGAAAAGCTTTCTCATCGGTATTACGGCCGGGATTTTCAGTGAAGCGGATGATTTTGAAGAAGGCAGGCTGGTGGATTATATTGTGGACAGTGCAGGGCAGAAGGGCACCGGAAGGTGGACAAGTCTGGAATCCCTGAAACAGGGTGTAAATGTTTCCATGATAACGGCTGCCTGCAATGCCAGGATCATGTCAAACCGCCTGGAGGAGCGCACAGCAGCGGAAAAAGTCATATGGGGACCAAAAACCATGGAGGGGTCACGGAAGACACCTGTGCAGAAAGAAACCTTCGCAGAACTGGTGAGGGAAGGACTTTACGCGGCGAAGATCGTAGCTTATGCCCAGGGATTTGACCTATTGTCCCATGCCTCCTCTGAATATGGATGGAATCTTGACTTCGGCAGGATCGCCGCCATATTCCGGGCCGGCTGTATTATTCAGGCAGAGTTTCTCAACGACATCACCAGAGCATTTGAGAAGAATCCCAAACTGACCAACCTGATCCTGGACGGATTTTTTCTGGACAAGATCAATAAAAACCAGGAGAGCCTGCGCAGCATCTTATCCTGCGGCATCTTGTCAGGGATTCCCATGCCAGCCATGAGCCAGGCCGCAGCCTATCTGGATGCATTCAGAGGAATGCCTGTGGGAGCCAATCTGATTCAGGCACAGAGGGATTGTTTTGGTGCCCACACCTATGAGAGGGTTGACAGGCAGGGAACCTTCCATCATGAATGGGGGCAGGGATATGAATAAAAAACTCACATTTACCATATTCGGAGGTACCGGTGACCTGACTTTCCGGAAACTGCTTCCGGCGCTCTACAATATGTCCGTGACAAGCAAAAGGGAATCTGTGGGACAGGTGATCATCATTGGCAGAAGAGATTATACCAGTGAGCAGTACCGGGTCATCGCCAGGGACTGGGTGGAAAAATTTGCCCGACTGCCGTACACAGAAAAAGATTATGACAGGCTGGCAGCAGGTGTTTTCTACTATAAGATGGATTTTACCGATGAAAAAGCCTATACACAGCTCAACGAGTTTTACGAAGAGATGGAGGCTGAAAGCCATATATTCTATTTTGCGGTTGCCCCCAGATTTTTTTCATCCATTGTGACAGGACTGGCCCATGTGGAACATGCCTGCCATGGAAAAGTGGTTCTGGAGAAGCCTTTTGGTGAAAATCTGACAGCGGCAAAAGAGCTGAATGAGAAGATGGAAAGCTTTTTCCGCCCGGATAACATTTACCGGATTGACCACTACCTGGGGAAGGAAATGGTGCGGAATATACAGACCATACGGTTTGCCAATCCTATTTTTTCGGGGGTCTGGGATGCAGAACACATTGACTGTATACAGATATCTGCCCTGGAGGAAGTTGGGGTGGAGACGAGAGGCGGATATTATGACCACAGCGGGGCCATGAAAGATATGGTGCAGAATCATCTGTTTCAGATCCTTTCCATAGTGGCGATGGAACAGCCGGGGGACCTGATGCTTGCAGGTGAAGAAATGCACAGGGAACAAATCCGTGTCCTGTCTTCCCTTAATATGCCTGAGGATATTGAGGACAGCCTCGTCCTGGGACAGTATAGAGGCTACAGGGAAGAAAAAGCAGTGGCGGAGGATTCCCTGACGGAAAGTTATGCAGCCATGAAGGTTTTCCTTGACAATGACAGGTGGAAAGACATGCCTTTTTATATCCGGACAGGGAAAAAACTGGGTCACCGTGAAATGCAGGTACTTGTGGTATTTAAAACCGCAGCCCCTCATGTACAGTCCAATATATTAAATATTAAGATACAGCCCACAGAAGGGGTCTATCTGCAGTTTAATATTAAAAAACCGGGTGAGGAAGATGAGATTGCCCAGGCAAAAATGGATTTCTGCCAGAGCTGTTCTTTTATTAACCAGATGAACACGCCGGAGGCATATGAGCGGCTTTTGGGAGCCTGCGTCAGAGGCGAACGGTTCTGGTTTTCCCAGTGGGACCAGATTGAGGCCAGTTGGAAATATGTAGACGAGATTCGCAAGAGATATCATGACAAGAAGCTTCCGGTCTATGCGTATGAACCGGGCAGCTATGGCCCCCATGCGGCAGATAAGATGCTGGAAAAAGCAGGGGACCACTGGCTGGACTGAAGATTATGTGAAGCTTACTCCCAAGGCATCGGCCTATCTGGATGAGTAGTATCTGAAAAACAGCTCACAGAGGAAGAGGCATTTCCCCTGTATGCACCTGCTGGTTGCCCAATTATACGGCAGACTTGCTGGTGTGCAACCACCATGTTTGTTATAGTTGGGGAAACAAAAGGAGGAAATATAAATGAATGTATCAGAAAAGATATTACAGCTTAGAAAAGCCAAGGGTCTCACACAGGAGGAGCTGGCAGAAAAGCTCAATGTCTCCAGACAGTCAGTCTCAAAATGGGAGTCAGGTCAGTCTGTACCGGAATTAGAAAAGCTTGTGGCGCTGAGTGGGATTTTTGAAGTGACTACCGATTATCTGCTGAAGCCCTTAGAACTGGATGAGCTTTCTATTAAAACAGAAATGCTGGAAAAACAGCAGCAGGAACTTGCAAGGGAGAGCAGGAAGAGAAAAGAAAAACAATTTTGTGTTCTGAGTTGTGTGGGTATTTATCTTGCAGCCATTGCGCTTATTGTGCTTCTGAGGGGGATTTCCCTTGAAAACGATTTTTTGTGGGAAATATTTCCCGGACTTACACTGCCGTTTATTATATTGGCAGCAGCCACGGCAGTCGCTATCATGGTTTGTCTTCATCACAGAGACAAATATGATTCAGCCTCACATTAAAGAGTGCAGATAACAGGAGTCGTAAAATCATTATAACAAGCAGGTCTGGCAGTTCATACAAAATGGCAGAACCTGCTTTTTGTAGTTGAAGAACCTATATGAACAATATCATATAAATTCTGTGGCTAAGATGTAACCATTCGGGAAAATCAGTTACTAATCTATAGAGGGGAGTGAGAAAATGCAGGAATTTCAGAAACTGTATGAAAAATACAATCAATACCTCTACAATTTTATGCTGAAACTTACCAACTCCAATGCGGACCTTGCAGATGAACTGACCCAGGAAACGTTTTATCAGGTATACCTCTCCCTTCCGAAATACAGAGGAGATTCCAGCGTTCTCACCTGGATTTGTGCCATTGCAAAAAATGTCTGCCGCAGATATTATAAGAAAAACCCTGCCACAGCGGAGTTTGAGCAAATAGAGTCTGCTTTTATGAAAGACGGGGAAGTTACTTCCATGGAGGAAAGGGCAGAGCAGAAGGAGATATTTTCCCACGCTGTGCAGGAAATCATGGGATTGAAAGAAAAATACAGGGATGTGCTGATCTACCGTCTGTTTTTCGATATGTCTTTTCATGAGATCGCAGAGGTGATGGGGATAAAAGAGAATTCCGCAAAGGTGATCTATCACCGGGGAAAAAACATGATTCGTGAGAGAATGGAGGGATATGGAGATGAAGGATAAAAATTTCTGTCCGGCAGTAAAGGATCTGCTGCCCCTCTATGGGGATGGGGCGCTGAGTCAGGAGACGGAAGAACTGATCAGCAGGCATTTGAGAGAGTGCGGGGAGTGCAGAGCGTTCTATGAAAAGATAAAGGGGGAGGACATCAACACGGTCCATGAGTCAGAGGAAAGAATGCGGTATCAAAAAGTCGCAAAGCGTATCCGCCGCAGGCGGACAGGAGCAGTGTGTCTTGCTGTTTTATTATGTGTTTTGATCTTCATAATAACAGCCAGCATGTTTCAGCCGGCCATTGTCTCAGGTGATTGTATGGCACCAACCGTCAGGAACGGGGAGTATTACATAATGAATAAATGGGCATATAAAACAGATGTCCCCAGCCGCAGGGATATTCTTGTATATAAGAAAGACGGCATTTACCATATTACCAGAGTGATAGGCCTGCCCGGAGAATGTGTGGAAATGAGACAGGGAGACGTGTACATTGACGGCAGACGATATGGAGAGGACGGGGATTATCCAAAGGACTGCAGTCTGGCGCAGACAGAACTTGGCAGTGATGAATATTTTGTATTGGAGGATAATCTCAAAGCATCAGAAAATAAAGAGCATATGATCAGGGAACGTGACATCACCGGAAAAGTGATGGTCACCCATTAGGGGGAGCAGATGAAAGGGATCATTCAGTTAGAAAAGATTTCAAAGGAATATGATCATAAACGGATCATAAACCAAATTGACCTATCCATATATGAAGGGCAGTCTATTGCGTTTACCGGTCATAACGGAAGCGGAAAAAGCACCATACTTAAAATAATTGCCGGGTTGGTCAAGCCTTCCGGCGGAAAGGTTGTTTACAGGGACAGGCTGCTGTTTCATTATGTACCGGAACGTTTTCCTAAAATGAACCTCACAGCATGGCAGTATTTAAAAAGATTGGGGGAAATAGACGGGATACCACGGAAAGTTCTGGAAGACAGATGCGGAAAATTGTTTGAGGATTTTTTCCTGACCGAGATGGTCAATACCTCTATGAAGGATTTGTCCAAGGGAACTTTGCAGAAAATAGGTGTCATACAGGCCCTGCTGCGTAAGCCGCAGGTGTTGCTGCTGGACGAGCCTCTGTCCGGCCAGGATATGGACTCCCAGATGGTTTTTATTGAGAAAATGAATGCCCTCAGAGCAGAAAATGTCACACTTCTCATGTCCTGTCACGAACAATATCTGATGGAAAGTATTTCGGACACGGTAATGTCAGTGGGGGAGGGGAAGGTAGAAAAGGTTGACATAACTGCAGCGCTCTCCGGCAAAGAGCACATCTTGTGGTTTGAAAAGCAGAAAAACGCCACTATACCGGAGCAATACAGACCCTATATCCGGCAGACAGGGGAAGGCTGCAGGGCCAGGATCCCTGAAGATGAGAGCAGTCAGATGATTCTGGAGATGATCCGGTGCGGATGGAAACTGAGGGGGATGCGTGATGCGGGAATTTAACGGATTGGTAAAATATCAGATGCAGCAGTATTTCAGCACCAGCAAGTTTGTCATGCCTTTTGCCGTGCTCGTGATCTTATTGTACAGTATCTATTCTTCAAAGCCGGTAGGAGTCATGGACAGCCTGACAGTATCTTGTGTATTTTTGTTTTTAGTCATGGTGTGGGTTGGGGTCACTGCCTGCGATATGGAGAATATGGTATCGGAACAGATTTTGATACTGAGAGTGCAGAGTGCCGGAAAATATTATGTCAGTCACGCAGTATTCCTGTTTTTACTTGGAATGATGGTCAGTGCCATGGCGGTCATCTTTCCGGTCATTATGGATCGTTGTAACGGTGGACTGCTTTTTGACCGGCCTCTTGGTGCGGCTGACCTGACTGGCGGTTTTATGCTCATGTCTCTGAGCGGATTCTCAGGTGCTTCCCTGGGAGAGATTTCACATCCCAGGCTGAACAAGGACAGAAAGACCGCCATTATTTTCACTTTTCTGCTGGCAGTCACGGCTCTGACAAAGACGGCCCTTCTAAAAAAAGTACCTGTGCTGGCTGTGATTTTATGGGTACTTCCCCCTGTATCAGATGTGACGGCTATATTTGCGGATGAAACCTATTTTTCTGTAAATAAATATAGTACAGCGTTTATTATTCTGCTCTTATCTGGTATGATTTGGACAGCAGTAAAAATCGCGGGTTTGAAGAAAAAAGGATTTTAGCAGCAGAAAGGAGAGAGCTTTGAGAAAAACAGTATTATATATTGCGGAAAGTCTGGATGGTTTTATTGCAGCACCCAATGGGGATGTGAGCTGGCTGACCGGGGAATATCCGGATGGCCTGGAGGAGGGAAGTTATCCTGCGTTTATCAGGACAGTAGATACCGTGCTGATGGGATATACAACATATCATCAGATCGTGACAGAGCTTTCACCGGACAAATGGGCGTATGAAGGTATGCAGACCTATGTATTTACCCATAAAGATCTTTTGGATAAAAAGGAGATAACTTTCACGGAGGAAACCCCTGAGGTTCTTTTGGAACGTCTGAAAGGGCAGGAGGGGAAGGATATCTGGATTTGCGGAGGAGCGGATATAGTAAACCAGATGGTACAAAGAGATTTGATCGACGATTACCGGATCACTGTCATACCTGTCATTCTGGGAAGCGGCATAAGGCTGTTTGACGGAGAAAATCCCAAGATAAAACTGAGACTTATTTCAGCCAAATGCTATAACGGTATGACAGATCTGGTATACGGACGGAGATAGGAAAGAAAACGGAGATCAGGGCAGTATGAGGAGGATGAGATGAAGGGATTCACCAGAGAGGATAAACGGTTTTCGCTGTGCGGGCTGAACTGCGGACTGTGCCCCATGCAGATTGGAGGGTATTGTCCCGGATGCGGAGGCGGTGAGGAAAACCAGTCCTGTGCCATTGCCGGATGCAGTCTGGAGCACGATAAAGTGGAATACTGCTGGCAGTGCGGGATTACCCGTGCGGCAGATATGAAGGGATAGACGAATACGACAGCTTCATCACACACCGCAGCAGAGTAAAAGACATGCAGAAGGCTAAAGAGGCAGGCAGCAGGGCTTATGGGGAAGAACAGGCAGAGAAAGCGGAAATTTTTAGATATCTCCTTGGGCAGCCTTTGCCTCAAAGCTGTTCCGGGAAGCAGCCGGGGCACATGGGATAGAATTGAAATTAAGAAAAAAGCCGGCCGGGAAGAGTCAGAAAACACCATAAATTTTTTTTTGGAATTTTCCATTTCCTTTTATCTATGACTTTGATAGAATAGTTGGAGGGACTTATTGTCCTCCCAGACATCCGGCCTGTGTGCCGAATGACAAAAGATAAGAAAGCAGGAAAGAAAATGGAAGGAAAGAAAAAGAGGATCTTCAGGGCATTCTGTGCGGCCTTCCCTTATACCATACCTATTTTTGCAGGGTTTTGGTTTTTGGGGCTGACCTATGGCATTTACATGAATGTCTCCGGATTTAGTTTTTGGTATCCCATGATCATGAGCTTGACCATTTTTGCAGGCTCCATAGAATTTGTGGTGGTCAATATGCTGCTGGGCGCGTTCAATCCCCTGCAGGCCTTTATCATGACCCTGATGATAAATGCCCGGCATTTATTTTACGGCATTTCCATGCTGGATAAATACAGAAATACAGGCTGGAAAAAAGGGTTCCTGATTTTTGGGATGTGTGATGAGAGCTTTACCATCAACTATACAGCAAAGATACCGGAAGACGTAGACAGAGGCTGGTTTATGTTTTTTGTGACACTGCTGAATTATTTTTATTGGTTTTCCGGTTCCACATTGGGGGGAATCTTCGGTTCTCTTCTGAAATTCAATACAGAAGGGCTTGACTTTGTTATGACTGCCATGTTTGTGGTTATCTTTATGGAGCAATGGCTCAAAGAAAAGAACCATGTGAGCTCTCTGCTGGGACTTGGTTTGTCTCTTCTGTGCCTGCTGGCCTTTGGGGCGGAGAATTTCATGATCCCTGCCATGGCGGCAATTATAGGAGTGCTGACCCTGCTTCGGAAACCTATTGAAAAAGAAAGGGGGGAAGTTTGCCAATGACTCTTACGCAGCAGATCATAACGATCGGTATGGTGGTTCTGGGTACCATGCTCACCCGGTTTCTGCCCTTTCTGCTATTCCCCGCGGGAAAACCCACCCCCAAGTACATACAATATCTTGGCAGGGTGCTGCCGGCGTCTGTCTTTGGGCTGCTGGTCATTTACTGCCTGAAGAATGTAAGTGTTTTTACAGGCAGTCACGGCATTCCCGAACTTCTGGCAATTCTGCTGGTGGTGGTGCTTCATCTCTGGAAACGGCAGATGCTATTATCTATAGCAGGGGGCACGGTGTTTTATATGATTTTAGTACAGACGGTTTTTTGAATAAAGGTATTGACTCTCCCATAATGTTACACCCTATACTCTAAATGAGCTCGAATCATTCACATATGTGAAAGGTAAAAAAACATGTTAAAAATAGGAGATTTTTCAAAACTGTCAAGGATCAGTATCCGTATGCTGCGGCATTACGATGAAATCGGTCTGCTGAAGCCGGAAAAGGTGGATGTGTTCACTGGCTACAGATATTATGACGAATCCCAGCTTCTGGACGGAGAGCGTATCCAGGTGCTAAAAAACATGGGATTTGGTCTCTCCGTGATCCGTGAGATTATGGAGAATTATGCAGACCCAGGGGAACTGAAGCATTTTCTGGAGATTAAAAGACATGAAATTGCAGAGCAGGAGCAGATACTGAGGCAGAGAAAACATCTGATTGACAGTACCATGGAGTGGCTGAGAAAGGATGGTAATATTATGGGATACGATGTAAGTCTGAAGATTCTGCCGAAACGTTATGTAGCCAGTGTGAGGCAGGTGATCCCTTCCTATGAGGAGGAGGGGAGGCTGTGGCATATTATGATGGAGGAGACATTGGGCAGGAACATTCGCTATGACAGCCCTGCTTATGACCTGGCCGTATTTTATGATGGGGAGTATATGGAGAGGAATGTGGATGTGGAGGTGCAGCGGGCGGTAACCGGCACCTACCAGGACACAGAACATGTGAAATTCAAAACTGCACCCCAGGTCCAGTATGCCGGAGCTGTTTTTAAAGGGCAGTATGAAAAGATCACAAAGGTGAATGAAGCAGTGGCTAAGTGGTGTGCGGACAATGGGTATGAGTTTGACGGAATGGGATTTAACATTTATCATGTGGGACCAAAGGATACTCAGGTTCCGGAGGACTACGTGACGGAGGTTTGTTATCCGGTAAAGAAGAAACAGTAAGGGGTGTCTGGGCACCGTGGAAGGCACTACGGCTGCTTATCCCGGACTCTATGCGGAACTGGCAGTGTTCGCTGAAAAGGGTACGGTTATTATACGAAACGGTGAACTGCTCTTTTATCAGTTCAAGGACGGGGAAAGCAAGGCGTTTTGTTGTCTGCAGAATCCTGAAAAAGCCAATGCACTGCATCAGGATGCCGCCATTTCAACAGACTCACACAGACGGCAGTACCAGGATTTTGTACAGGCAATAAGGGAAGACAGAAAACCGCTGGTAACAGGGGAGGATGCTCTGGAAAGCCTGAAACTGATAAAAGCGATCTATGAATCCTCCAGGAAGAACCAAGAAGTTTATATATGCAGATGATCGGGGGTGGATTGAGGATTACCGCTTGTCCTATACGGATGGGCGGTTTTTTTGTTATGTGGGAAAGCCGTCCGGATGTACATGCAGGTAAAGGCTGTCCCATCGGACCTGCCATGACCCGCTCCTGACGGGAGCATTGGGCATATTTATCAGCCGCCATGGGCATTCTGTTAGGGAATGCGGAAATAATCTTTTGCTATCTGAATAAAATCCACAGCATAGGAAGTCAGATAAGCACCCTTCCGGTAAGCCAGGATCGTACTTGTAAAGGCATCGGGGTCATGGAGGGAAAAGCAGACCGGAGGGGTGGCAAAGGTCATGTTCTGGATATAAGTTTCCGGCGCAAAGCAAATCCCTTCGTTTTGCTGGACCAGCAAAAGCGCAGCCTGTGTATTCCGCGTGTAGAACGGAACTTTTGGTTCTATACCGTACTTTTTCAGAAGCCGTTCTGTTATGGCCCCAGTATTCTGCTCCGGAAAATGCAGAATAAATTTTTCGTTTCCAAGCCTGGACAAATCCACCTGGGGATAAACGCAGACCTGGCAGGAAATGTTTCCTGCTTCTTTGGCAAGAGGGTGGGCAGGGGAAACCGCCAGCAGGATTTCTTCCTGGCCCAGAGTTTCATATTCCAGTTTGGGATTCAGGTTTCCGTCGCTGAAGATCGCAAAATCAATCCGGCTGTCTGTGAGAAGACGCTCCTGGATAGCGTAAGTCTCCTCCAGAAAGTTCAGACGGATATTGGGATGGATCCGGCGAAAAGCGGGAAGGATTTTGGGGATCATGCAGGAACTGCGCATCAGGGGAAAGGCAACGTTCAGCTCACCGTCATTTAAGGAACACAGATCATCCAGCTCCTTCTCCCATTCACGGGTCAGTTCCAGTACACGGGATGCGTATTCCATATACCGTCTTCCGGCGTAAGTTGGGATATAGCAGTTATCAATCCTGCTGAACAGCTTGACACCCAGTTCTCGTTCCAGTTTTCCAAGATGTTTGCTGAGGGTTGGCTGGGAGATAAAAAGCTCCTGAGCGGCTTTGGTCATATTCTGATGTTTGGCAATACAAAGCACGTAGTTCAATTCGTGGATGTTCATAGAGTTTCTTCCACCTTTCCGCAGACAGTGTTTTAGGCTGGCCATGGGATTTTTACCTGGCTGTTGGACGGCGCAGTCAATGTCCAAACCTACTGGATCGTTACCGAATGGCTGCCGCTATTCCACTTTGGAATAGAATTTATAGTTAAGATGAATTAGACTTCCGATCAGGGTTATCATACAATGAAAATGGAAAAGAATCAAGGAGATACGAATAGGAGAGAATCTATATGAAACAGTGGCTGGAAAAACAATTTAAATTATCAGAGTTTCATTCAAACGTCAGAACAGAGCTTCTGGCCGGTCTGACTACATTTGTGACCATGGCCTATGTTCTGGCAACAGTGCCCAACATGATGGAGTCCGCAGGGCTGGACAAGCACGTAATGTTCACCGTGCTGATTCTGCTGGTCATCCTCACAACCTGCGCAATGGCATTTTATACAAACCGCCCCTTTGCACTGGCGCCGGGACTTGGCAGTGTAGGTATTGTAACCGCAATGATAGCAAATGACGGGATCGCACCGGATGTGGCCTCCGGTGTAATATTCTGGAGCGGTGTTCTGTTTATCGCAATATCCTTTCTGGGACTCAGGGAAGCAGTGGTAAAAGTTATTCCCGTCAGCCTGAAACACGCAGTAAGTGCAGGTATCGGCCTGTTTATTGCGCTCTTGGGTGCAAAGAGCTGCGGCCTGATCATTGCCAACGAGGCAAAGAAAAGCCTGGGCTTCGGTGACCTGACCGCGCCTACTGTGATCGTGGCAGTGATCGGCTTTGTGATTTTACTGATACTAAAAACAAGAAATGTGCCGGGGGATATGATCCTGGCCATTGCCATCACCACTCTGGTGGGGATCCCTTTTGGCGTTACAAAAATGCCGGAAAGCCTGTTCACCATGCCTGCCAACATTGGCGGGCAGTTCCTGAACGTTGATTTTCTGGGAGCATTGAATTTTGCTTATATTCCCTTTTTGATCGCCCTTTTTGTACCTGACTTTTTCTCCACCTTCGGAACCGTTCTGGGTGTAGGGGCAAAAGCGGGATATCTGGACCAGGACGGCAACCTTCCGGGGATCGACAAATGTTTCAAGGTAGATGCAGTGGCAACCAGCTTCGGCGCGCTGTTTGGTATGCCCAGTATGACCACATATCTGGAGTCTTCAGCAGGTGTGGAGGCAGGAGGAAAGACCGGTTTGTCGGTGGTGTTTACCTCTATATTCTTCGGTCTGGCACTGTTCCTTGCACCGATTGCCCTTATGATCCCCTCAGCGGCTACTTCGCCGGTGCTGATGTATATTGGAATCAACATGCTGGGCGCCATGAAAAACATTAAGTTTCATGATTTTACAGAGGCATTTCCATCCTTTGTATGTATTGCGTTTACTATCTTTGGAAACAACATTGCAAACGGTATCTGCGCCGCTCTTCCCACCTATGTGGTCATGAAGATTTCAGCGGGAAAGATAAAAGAGATCCGTCCTGTTATGTGGGTGCTGGTGGCAGTCTGTGTGCTCTATTTCTACTCAATTGTGTAAGATGGGAGGTGCCTTATGGAAAAGGCGGATTTACTGATAAAAAATACAAAAGTCTACAATTCATACCTGAAATGTTTTAAGCCTGCTGATGTATATGTGCAGGAGGGAAGGATATTTTATGTGGATACCAGACAGGAGGAAACGCTTTCTCCGGATAAGGTGCTGGACGGAAGCGGATATCTGATGCTTCCCGGATTTATTGACATACACATGCATATTGAAAGCTCTATGATGACCCCGGTTTCCTTTGGGGAACGGGCAGCTTCCTGCGGGGTCACAACACTGGTTTCGGAACCTCATGAGATTGCCAATGTCATGGGAGTACAAGGGATCCACGAGATGATCAACGGGGCAAAAGACTCGCCTATTGATATTTTTTACGGAATTCCCAGCAGTGTTCCATCCACAAACGAGAGCCTGGAAACCACAGGCGGGGTTATCGGATTTGAGGAAATGAAGCATCTCATGAGAGAAGAGGGCGTTGTCTGCGTGGGAGAGATCATGAACTACCGCCAGATTGTCAAAGGCACTGAGATGGAGATCACCAGGTTCCTGGATTACCTCAGGGAGGAGGAACCTCAGGCAGTGATTGAAGGTCATTGTCCTTCTTTGGTAGGTCTGGATCTGGCAAAATTCCTGTACAGGGGAATTGACGGGGACCATACAGAGCACACGCTGGAGGAGATCAGACAGCGTTTTGAAAATGGCATGTTTGTGGAACTCCAGGAGAAAATGCTGAAACCGGAGATTCTGGATCATATTATTGAAAACAGCCTTTTTGAGCACTGTTGTTTTGTCACGGATGATACCATGGCAGATGCTTTGCTTGAAAAGGGACAGCTTAACTATATTGTGAAAAAGGCAGTGGAGATGGGATTTCCTCTTAAAGAGGCGGTATACTGTGCGTCTTATACCCCGGCAAGACGAATGAATCTCAGGGACAGAGGCGCTTTGGCACCGGGAAGAAAGGCGGATTTCCAGCTTGTGAAAGAAGAGGCAGTATCCGGTTTTGAACCGGATCTTGTGTTCAAAGACGGGAAGGAGATTTTCCGTAAGGGAAGAGAAGGAAGGCAGTTAAAGCCTTATGGCTTTCCAACGGAATTTTATCACTCGGTACATTTGGAGAAGATAGAGCCTGAAGATTTGGAGCCAAAGGTCCAGGTAAAGGAAGGGTCTGTGCTGGTGCGGGTTATTGAAGTAAGTGACGGCCGCACGCAGACAAGAGAAAAACATGTCTCTATGGAAGTGGAAAATGGCCGTTTAAAATGGCAGGAAACCGGGTGTGTGCTGGCAGTTGTGCTGGAACGCCATGGAAAGAATGGCAATATAGGTTATGGGTTTGTAACCGGTGATTGTCTGAAACGGGGAGCGGCAGCTACCACCTATTACCATGACCATCATAATCTTATGGTGATCGGTGCTGATTCTGAGGATATGCTCACAGCGGCCAGACGGCTGATCGAACTGCAGGGAGGAATCTGTACGGTGGAGAACGGTCAGGTGACAGCAGAACTTCCGCTGCCTGTATGCGGTATTCTTTCAGATCTTCCGGCGGATGATATTGGCAGAATGCTGGGGGATGTGAGAAGGAGTCTGGCAGGGCTGGGGTATGAGCATTATAATCCGATCATGTCACTTTGCACGCTGGGGCTTCCGGTGAGTCCGGCTTTGAAATTGACAGATTTTGGGGTGGTGGATGTGGAAACAGGGGAAGTGGTGGAATTGGTGGTGAAGTAGGGAGGGGATTGGTATAGGTATAGGGCGGACGGAAGTGGCTGGGAGAGGACCGGGGGAGGGAGATGCCTGTGAGCGAAGCGTTCCGCTGCCACGGAGCTAACCTGCTCCCGTCTACTAAATTCATCGGCAATGGCCTCTTCATTAAGTAGCTGGGGCAGGTGGATCTCCGCGGAGCTCCACTATACATCGCTCACACGCATCTCCCTCCCCCGGTCCTCTCCCAGCCACTTCCTGTTTGTCTATGACCCACAGGTTTTAGGCGGGATGAAAGAGTAAAAACTTAAAATGTATACATAATTTTAAGTGAGAATCACCCTCTGTAGATGGAGAGAAGAAACAGCAAAATAGATGATTGGAAATAGAGGAGGAGAGAAATGGGTATCCTCTACTGACATGAGATTAAGCCATTGCGGAATAGAAAAGGATCTGGAGCACTGCCCTTTGTGCGGTGCGTATCCATGTGTGCATATTGATTCCTATGTCCGGGAGGGCAGTGACAACAGAAATAGATTAGAAAAATTACGGTAGGCAAAACAGGAGAATTAGAGAATGAATATACTTGTACTTAACGGAAGTCCCCGTAAGAATGGAAATACGGAAATTATGGCGGATGCTTTTATAGAGGGGGCACGCAAAAGGGGGCATATGGTTGAAAAAGTGAATCTTGGGAACAGGAAGATCGCGCCTTGTCTGGCCTGTGAATTTTGTTTTACCCATAACGGTGTGTGCGTGCAGAAGGATGATATGGCGGAGATACTGGATAAGGTGGATAGCGCGGATATGATCGTTTTTGCATCACCTGTGTACTGGTTTTCTATCAGTGCGCAGTTAAAAGCTGCTATTGACAGACTGTATGCAAGAGCCAGAAAAGGGTTTAATATCCGATATGCGGTACTTCTTTTGGACTCCGCTTCAGATGGTGTTTACCGCTCTGCGATCGCTGCGTATGAGGATATCTGTGCCTATTTGAGATGGGAAGATAAGGGGATACTTACTGTACCGGGGATGGATACTAAGGGAGATATGGAGCGCTCTGAAGGTGTGAAAAAAGCATATGATCTGGGAAGATCCCTGGCATCAATTTCAGTAACAAGTTCATTATCATTTGATGTTTGGGCCGAATCTGTGACATAAACTTCAAAAAGTGCACCATTATTTTCGTAACCATTTTGCTCCGCCCATTCACATTGTTTTGCGTAAACAGACGGTAGATTAGAATATCCGCCATGTGAAATTGTTTTCAAACATAATCCAAATCTCTTGTTCCTGTAACAACTTGTTCTACTGGAACGGCAAACTCTGTATCTAAACCTAAAGGCGTAAATTCATCACCATGATAAAGTACCATAGGTGGAGCATTAACTGTTAATTTATCATGTTGAATTTTTCTTAATATCGAATTAAAACAACAATCATATTGTTCTGCCAAGTCAAACTTATAAACCATTTTACGAATAGAAACAAGGTGCATAACGGGTATTTCTACAAGTTGTATGTCAATGTTGCTTAAATAAGACATGATTAATTTACCTTGTTTCAAAGTTGTTATGTCCTCATTTAACTGTTCTGTAATTTGTGAGTATAGTTGTATCTTTTTTTCAAATTTTATCTTTTTTCTATGAAGTTCTAAACATAAATTTTCATTTATGTAATAATCGCTCTAATTTCTTCCAAAGAAAAATCATACTGTTTTAAACGGTTAATAAATAGCATAGTTTCTAATTGTTCGATAGAATAGTATCTGTAACTATTTTCTGGGTTAATTTTACTAGGTTTTATCAGCCCGATTTCATCATAGTAACGAAGCGTTTTTGTAGATACTTTACATATCCTTGAAAATTCGCCTATTGATAGCATAAACGTCCTCCTTTCAGTTTACTTCATACTTATGTTACACCTTGACGTTAGGGGAAAGTCAATGCGGTAATTCTATGCACTATTTCATGATTCCAATGAGTGAGGAAACCTGCCAGACACTTCAAAAGGTGGTGGCAGAGCGAAAGAACGTACAGCCGATAGTAATTGACGGTTACAGTGATTTTGTATTCCTCAATCAAAAGGGCTATCCCATGACAGGGGCTTACTATACCTCTACGTTTGGAAATCTTGTCAAGAAGTATAACAAGAGCCACCAGGACGCATTGCCGAACATCACGCCACATATCCTGCGACACACATTCTGTACCCGTTTAGCAAACAAGAACATGAATCCTAAGAGCTTACAGTACATCATGGGTCATTCCAGCATCAATATCACGCTGAATCTGTACGCCCATGCGTCACTGGACGGTGTAAAGGCTGAAATGGTAAGTCTGATAGCGTAAGAAATTTACCACTTATTTACCACTTTCCAAAGGCAAAACATGAGAGTTTATGAAAAGAAATGTGAAGTATCTTCCGATAGTAAAAATGCCCCTAAAGCCGATAGAATAAGGCTTTGCGGACATATAAAAAGTTATAAAGAGATAATCAAAATCTTATTTTAAGTTTCTAATGAAACGTAAAAAAGCCAAATGCGTAAGCCCATTTTTCAATCCACTTACGCATTTGACTTTTTTACCCATTCCCCCCACTTCCAATCTGAAACATCTCAAACCCCTCCCCATGCACCTCATTAGACTCCAACACAATAATGAACGCCTCCGGGTCCGCCTCCTTCACCATCTTCTGCACAAAATACATCTGCTTATTATTACAGGCACACATAACCACCTGCTTCTCGTCCATCCGGTACCCGCCGGCCCCTTTCAAAATCGTACTCCCCCTTCCGCAGCACTCATCAATAACCTCCGTAACCTTCTGACCATGTTCCGTCACGATCAAAGTCATCTTCCCTGCATTGATTCCATAAACCACCTTATCCACCACAATAGCAAACAGAAAATTAATGATCATTCCATAAATAATCCCATCCATATCCCGGAAAATAATCCCGCCCAAGAGAATGATCCCCACATCAGACAAAAAAGCGATCTTCCCAAGTGATAAATACGGCTTTAACGCCTTCACTGCCATAATAATAAAATCCGTCCCTCCTGTGGAAGAGTTCTGCATATAAATAATGGCATAACCAAGGCCGCCAAGCACACCGGTACAGATTGCTGACAACATCCGGTTCCCCTCATACACAGGAAACAAAGGTGCCAGATAATCAATCATCACCGAAGAGATGATCATAGCCCGCAGGGACCGCAGAAAAAACTGCCGGCCCAAAAGCCGGAAACAGAGAATTGCCACCGGAATATTCAATATGATGATTGATATACCGATAGGAAGCTGAAACAAACGGTTTAAAATCAGGGCAATACCTGAAAATCCCGTCATAGGAAAATGTGAGGCCACAGCAAAATTATAAATACCAACTGCAATAAAAACACTCCCCAGCAGTTCCATCCCAACATTCTTTATAAGGGCTTTATAATTGTTTTTCATATTTAAACCATCCTTTCCCAGAAAGTACGCATAACTATATTGTTATGCAGAGCAAATCAAAATTACCCATAAAATAACAAAAAAAGAGCTTATGCAAATGATTATTATAATCCGCATAAGCTCTTTTACAAGATTCAGTATATCAAAGAAAAAATCAGATTTCAAGCTCCTTTCAGAAAAAACTTAATATCTACTCATAAAGCCTGATCTCAAATCCCAATTCTTCAGCCAGAATTTTATCCTCATGGACAGTGGCACCTCCGGTAGTCAGCATATTTTGTGTGATTGCCCCATTCGCTCCCGATTGAAACACACGCCGTCCCTGATCATCCATCAATCCCCTGCCGCCTGCCATGCGCAGAATAGCATCCGGCAGCAGAAAACGGAATATAGCCGCAGTCCGGCAGACCTCCTCTTCTTTCAGAGGTGTGTTGTATTCCAGAGGCGTGCCGGGGATTGGGTTCAGTATATTAACCGGGACAGACCGGATGTGCAGCTCTCTAAGTGTCAGGGCCATATCAATCCTGTCCTCCATAGTCTCCCCAAGTCCCATAATCCCCCCGCTGCACACGGTAAGTCCCGCTGCCTGTGCGTCCTGAATAGCCTGAATCTTATCCTCATATGTATGTGTGGTACAGATTTTTGGAAAAAAGCTGCGGGAAGTTTCCAGATTATTGTGATAGCGGACAACGCCGGCAGATTTCAGCATCCCAAACTGTTTTTCGGTGAGCAGTCCCATGGATGCGCACAGAGAAATACTGCACGTTTCTTGGATTTTCCGAAAGCTGTCACATACCTGTTCCACCTCTTTGTCACTGAGACGTTTTCCGGATGTGACAATTGAGAAGCGAAGGATACCATTTGCTGCATTTGCTTCTGCCGCCTGCAGGATTTCCCCGGGACTTAGGAGGGGATACACGGTTGTGTTGGCAGCGTAGTGAGCGGACTGGGCGCAGTATTTACAATCTTCGGGACATTTTCCGCTTTTGCCGTTGATAATAGAACACATATCAAAAGCATTTCCACAAAAGTGTCTGCGTATCTGGTCTGCGCCTTTACAAAGGGGAGAGAGTTCGGCAGAGGATAGGTGTATTGCCTCTTCTTTGGTAAGGGATTGGCCGTTTATGACTTTTTCTTTTAGTGTAGTGATCATTTTTATACCTCGTCTTTCGGGTTTTTGGTTTGAATTGTTTATAGGGGAGTGTATTGGTATAGGAAATAATATAAAATATTGGGCAGAGAATGTCAACTGTAAATCGATAATAAGTTTACAATAAGGGCGGTTTTTGAGAATGAAGCATTGGATGGGTGTTTATAAGATTGGGGTTGGGTAGTGGGGGGATGAAGGCGGACGGGCTGTTGGGGCAGTGCTGTTCTCCTTTGGCAGCCAGCTTGGTTCCCCTTCAACTAAGCGGTAACTTCGACTAAGACGCTCAGCAAAGGCTTCACGCCAAGTCTCCGTAACCGCTTATTTTCAGGCTCTCTACCGCAATGTCTGCCTAAGGAGAACAGCACCCTGCCCCAACAGCCCTGGTTTTCTCAAGCCGGTAGGGGATTTGTAGTGATATTCAGATACCTGTCCCCAATTAATTTTACATCCATACTTGACAAGTTAAACTGAAACAATTATAATTACAGTATAAACTGTAACCAAAATAACCACAGTATGTATAATCTGCTCACCATATTAGAATCCTATACAGCAGAGGAAAGGAAAATACATGAAGAAAAAGAAACAATGGCTTCTGACGGTCATAGCAGCAGGTATCATGGCAGCAGCGCTGTCTGCGTGCGGACAGGATAAGACCAGACAGGATACAAAGTCAGCCCAGGAGGATACAATGAAAACAGAGTATAAAAAGATCACAGCAGAAGAAGCGAAAGAGCGGATGGACAAAGACGATAAGATCATAATTTTGGATGTCCGTACAGAGGAGGAGTACCAGGAAGGACATATACCCGGAGCGGTCGTGATCCCAAATGAGACGATCAGCAGCGAACCGTTAAAAGAACTGCCGGATTTGGATCAGGAAATCCTGGTATACTGCAGGAGCGGCAACCGCAGCGCCCAGGCTGCTAAGAAACTGATAGAGGCAGGATACACCCGGGTATACGATTTCGGGGGGATCACTGACTGGCACTATGATACAGAAAAATAAAAAACAGTAATTTGATGTCCTCATAGCTGTCAGGTATTCATACAATGTAAAACCAGCGCACCATGGATTTCTTTCTCCACAGTGCGCTGGTTTTTATACATCCTTATTCAGTTTAATGAAATGATAACTTTCCAGTACCTGAAAGAATTTCGCCAGCCTCTCATAGAGAGGAGCGGCTTCCTCACCAAAATGCGCATCCACCTCTTTGCCCAGTTCAATAATATTTTTCTTACCATCAATCAAAGGCCAGACGAAACTTCCCAGCTTGTCCAGATGGACATGGGTGTATTTCGGGCGGTTAAAGCATTTTTGTGCTAACCGGTTGAAAAATCCGGTGTTTTCCACATCCAGGGTTACAACTCCCTTTTTGTCTGTTTTCCAGGTGAGAAGTGTATTTTTCTCAGGAATGAATTCCAGATAGTTCTTATCAATTACATTTTCTTTGTTTTTCATTATTTGTTCTCTTTACGTTTTCTCCAGAGAGAAAATTTAAGCAGACTAAGGATCACCAGTGCAAATACAACAAGGCTTCCGATATTGGATACTGCTGCCGGCAGATTGAGTTTGCTGGACAGGTCAATGGCTTTATCAATATGGAAGACTGCAAAGACAGCCAGAAGAATGCCCACCAGACCTTCCCCGGCGATCATACCGGAGCAGTAAAGCACACCGTCATTGACAATGGCATCTTTTTTCTTCTTATCTTTCATATTCATTTTGTCAAATGCCAGGCGAACAAGTCCGCCAACCATAATGCAGGCATTTAACTGGACTGGAAGATATACACCGATTGCGAATGGAAGTACCGGGATACCCACGATTTCCACTGCGACGGCCAGGAATACACCGATAAATACCAGTGTCCATGGCAGGTTGTTTTCCATAACACCTTCCACGATCATCTTCATCAGCATGGCCTGAGGTGCGCCCAGTTCTTCAGAACCAAATCCCCATGCAGCGTTCAGCAGGTATAAAACACCGCCGATTGCCAGAGCAGCAGCGAATACACCAATGAACTCACCAATCTGCTGTTTCTTAGGAGTGGAACCCAGAAGGTAACCGGTTTTCAAATCCTGTGAGGTATCGCCTGCAATGGCAGCCACGATACAGATGATGGAACCGATTGCGATAGCGCCCTGCATTCCGTGGATTCCGCTGTCGCCTGTTGCTTTCAGCAGGATAGTGGCGATCAGCAGCGTGGCAATTGCCATACCGGAAACAGGGTTGTTGCTGCTTCCTACCAGACCGACCATTCTGGAAGATACGGTAGCGAAGAAGAAACCGAAGATTACTACGATAATGGCACCCATGAAGGTTACCGGAATCGGAGGAGCCAGCCAGATAGCAATAGTGATCAGAAGCACACCGCCCAGAATGACAGCCATATTCAAATCCTGTCCTGTTCGGGTTGTATTGGTATTTGTATTGCCTTTCAGGCTCTTCATGGCATCACCGAATGTACGGATGATCAGGGGCAGGGATTTCACCAGGCTGATGATACCGCCCGCTGCCAATGCACCTGCACCGATATAACGGATGTAACTTCCCCAGATAGCACTTGCGCCGCCTTCTGCGAACATTTCACCGATGGGGGCAGTTCCCGGATACAGAGTAAGGTCAGCACCGAAAAGCACAACAGCCGGAATCAGAACCATCCAGCTTACCAGACCGCCGGCAAACATATAAGAAGAAATACGGGGACCACAGATATAACCCACACTCATAACAGCCGGATAAATCTGCGTTCCGATCTCACCTGCAAAGCCCTTTACTCTCAGGGATACTTCACTTGGAACTACTTTCAAACCGTCAATGACGAATTTGAAGACTGCCGCAAATCCCATACCGGCAAATACAGTGGACGCGTTTGCGCCGCCTTCTTCACCTGCCAGAAGGACTTCCGCACATGCAGTTCCCTCCGGATAAGGAAGAATGCCGTGTTCTTTTACGATCAGGGCATTTCTCAGCGGTACCATGAAAAGTACACCCAGAAGGCCGCCCAGCAGGGCGATCAAAGTGATTTCCAGAATACTCGGAGTTTCCATTTTGCCATCAGCAGCCCATAAGAACAGGGCAGGTAAAGTAAAGATGGCACCAGCAGCCAGAGACTCACCGGCGGAACCGATGGTCTGTACAATGTTGCTTTCCAGGATGGAATTCTTGCGCATGATAACGCGGATGACTCCCATGGCTAGAACGGCTGCGGGGATGGACGCGGAGATTGTCATACCTACACGAAGCCCCAGGTAAGCATTGGCAGCGCCGAAAACGACGGCCAAAATGATACCCATAACAATGGAGGTAATGGTTAATTCCGGCGTTACGCGCTCGGCCGGAATATAAGGCTTGAATTCTTTTTGTTCATTCATAGTCTTTCTCTCCCTTATATTTTATGCTCTCCTATTATATCGAAAAATATAAAAAACTGCAATAAAGAAAAGAGTTCTCAGAGTAAATACCAGTAAATTACGGATAAATATGACAAATAATGACACAATCCTGCAAATATAATGTATAAAAAACAATAGAAATTCATGATGAAATGCAGGAGAATAAAAAGGGTGGGCCGTTAAGGGCACTGAAAAAAATTGTGTGGGCCAAGTCAGGGGACACTGTGTGTAGGTCTGGATGGTGTATACTCAGATTATTAAATTATGATTTTGGTAAACAATATAATAGGTAGAAAGTACCGGCACCACAGACGGATGAATCTGCCGGGTTTGTCCCTTTAGACAGGAAGCACTATAAATGGCTTATTTTTTGCCAAAATTTTCGAGAAAACCTGTTGACATGCCCGGATAAGTGTAATATAATATCTCAATGTGACGTAGTGCGAAAATACCTAGCCAAAAGCCCCGGTATGGTATTTTTCATTATAAATTTATGAATTTGAATATTACTGTATATGCTGAAAATTAGGAGGTAAAACCATGAACACTTATATGGCTAATCCGGATAAGATTGAAAGAAAATGGTATGTAGTGGACGCTGAAGGCAAAACCTTAGGCCGCCTTGCATCTGAAGTAGCTAAAGTTTTAAGAGGAAAAAACAAACCAGTTTTCACTCCTCATGTTGATACAGGTGATTATGTAATCATCGTTAACGCTGAGAAAGTAAGCGTAACTGGTAAGAAATTAGACCAGAAGATTTATTATCATCACTCTGACTATGTTGGCGGAATGAAAGAGACCACATTGAGAGAAATGATGGCTAAAAAACCGGAAAAGGTTCTTGAACTCGCTGTTAAGGGAATGCTTCCGAAAGGACCTTTAGGAAGATCCATGATCAAAAAGCTGCACGTTTACGCAGGACCGGAACACAAGAATGCAGCTCAGAAGCCAGAAGTATTAACATTTTAATAGGAGGTAGAGAACATTGGCTAGTACAAAATTCTATGGAACAGGAAGAAGAAAATCATCTGTAGCTCGTGTTTACTTAGTACCGGGAACAGGTAAGATCACCATCAATAAAAGAGATATTGATGAATTTTTTGGATTAGAGACACTGAAAGTTGTTGTTCGTCAGCCGTTAGTGGCAACTGAGACAGCAGACAAATTTGACGTGTTAGTAAACGTTCATGGCGGTGGATTTACAGGACAGGCTGGTGCTATCCGCCACGGAATCTCCAGAGCATTACTGGAAGCAGACGCTGAGTATAGACCAGTATTAAAATCTGCTGGTTTCCTGACTCGTGACCCGAGAATGAAAGAGAGAAAGAAATACGGTCTCAAAGCAGCTCGTCGTGCACCGCAGTTCAGCAAACGATAATAAGAAGTATTATAAGAGACGTATTAGAACCCTTGAAAATGCAGTGTTTTCAAGGGTTTTTTTATATTTTGAATAATCATTAAGTAACCTAAAATGCTGCGGAATTATATGGGTAACTGACAAGTAACTAACTCGTAACTGACAAATAGAAAAGTTTTTGTTATGTCTTGTGGAAGACAGTACATGGCGGATTCAATAATGTTTATTAGGAAAAAGCAGATTGAATGGAGCTGTTGATTATGATATTATGGACACAAGGACAATCGCGTTACAGGGTGCGTTGACCTCATTCTAAAAGAATGGGGGTGATGCCTATGAAAAATCATTTTGATTTAAGGATTTGATGACCTTTGGTCTGTTCCTTTTGGCATTGCTTACTTTCGTTTTTACATTTTGTAAGTAGCTATACATAGCAAAAACCACCCTGATACTTGGTCGGTTCGGGTGGCTTTGCTATCTTCATAATCGGTCAACCACCTTGTGGGCGGTTGTTCTTTTTCTACTTAAAATATACCACTAAAAAGGTGGTTTGTAAAGGACTGATTTCAATGGATAATTTATTACCAGTATTGAAGAACATAGTGTCATATGCCCTACCCATTATTACATGCGTCACTGTAGTGATTGGTGGAGTATGGACATTATACAAATATTTCAAAGAAAAGAATAGAGATTTTCATTCAGAAATTCTTGCAAAGGTATATGAACCATTATTTACACAATTAGTTAAGATGGAATATAGCAGAAAATTATTGGAAAAATCTTTAGAGGTCAAAAGCAAAGGCGGAGAGAATTCAGGCAGAGTTACATTAATGCAGGATGACGTTTCAAAAGGGGCATTTTCAGTGAAAGAAGTTCCCTTTATTTCATGGGGTAGCACTAAAACAAATACAGAAATAAAAATAGGGCAAACGACAGTCAAGCAAGAAGAGTATGCAAATGGCTTGGGAATGGCGTGTTTTGGGTGTCCACAGTTCAGCAAGCGATAATAAGATATATTATAAGAGAATTATTAAAACCCTTGAAAATCCAGTGTTTCCAAGGGTTTCTCTATGTCTAAAGCAATTATGTGAAAGCCTGAAAAGTTATGAAAACATGTTCGTAACAGACAAGTAACTGACACATAACAGACAAACAAAATGGGTATTTGAGATATAAGAAAAGACAAAATCATTTGTATGATACAAATAGACTTTTGTTGAGATGAGCGGTATAGTATGCAAGAGGTGAAATAAAAATGAATACAACAATAATTGTTGCACTTTTAGCGACATTTACTGCTATTGTAACAGCCATTATCACAAATTTTTTGAGCAAAAACAGTAGCTTAAATTTGAGGAACGGAAATTAAAGGAGCAGTATTAATTAGAGTTCATACATGCATTAAGCTTAAATATGAATTCTGGACATGATGAAGCAACAAAAAGGTACAACCATGCTTTTAATAACTTGACCATTGTTGCAAGTCCTACGGTTTTGTCTTCATTATATGAGCTTTCAAATCTTTACCCACTTAATTAAAGAAATGCGGGCAGACTTATATGGTGGTAGATCAACAAGCGTCAATAAAGATTTGTCATAAATAAATTTGATTCGTGGTGTTTTGAAGTCTGGGCAAAAAGAATAGCGGGTATCTCAATACAATTTATAGATTGTATTGAGATACTCCATATGATAAAATGGACGCAAGGACAATCGTGTTGCAGGGTGAGTTGACTCCTATTCTTATAGAATGGGGGTGATGCTTATGAAAAATCATTTTGATTTTAAGGATATAATGACTTTTGGTCTGTTCCTTTTGGCATTACTTACATTCGTTTTTTCGTTTTGTAAGTAGTTCTACATAGCAAAACCGCCCTTGTACTTTGGCGAGTAAGGGCGGTTCTTTAACTAAACTTATGGGTCAACCCCTTGTGGGCGGTTGTTCCTTTTCTATCTATAATATAACATAACATGATATTAAATTCAATAAAATTTTGAGAAATTAAACCGTAACTGACAAATGGCTTAATAATGGCGTGATTTGGGTGTTTGGAGTTATGCAAACGATAATAAGAAATTTAATAAGAGAATTGATAGAATCCTTGAAAATGCAATGTTTTCAGGGATTCTTTTAATTCTCAAAGAACCATAAAACGATATGGAAGGATAGGGGGGAACTGACAGGTAACGAACACGTAAGTGACAAATAAAGAAATTTGTGGGTAACTGACACATAACTAACAAATAGTAAAAGTTTTGTTGTGTCTTATGTAAGACAGTACATAAGTGTCACAGATTCCGCCCCAGCTATTTTAATAGGTGACAGGTGCTTGATCCAGCCGCATATAGTATGCGACCGTAATGGAAGCTGAGGTATAAAAGGGTTGAAGATGCAGATGGAAAGCGTGCGGTTCGTACCAATCCTGTCGTCATTAACTGAATCTTAATACAAAAGCAGTTTCCCTTATGCGCATTTAGGATATTACGTGGTAACATCAGTTACATCCTGAAAGATAAAGGAGGGGACCTGATATGATGGACTTAGCTATGGTGGCTGTTCTGCTTTCCTGTTTTGGATTCATGAAGCTTTTTACCGGATGGTGCAGCAGGCAGGTGGATACAGGCAGCGACGAGAATAAGGAGTAAAAGAACAATGCAGAACAATGACAGGAGGGGACAATATGATAATATTGGGAATTGTAATTTTGCTGACAGCGGCTTATCTACTTTATGCTCTGGTCTATCCCGAAAAATTATAGTGATCAAAATGCTGCCGTTTGCAGGATCATCTGTGAACAGCAATAACAAAATCAGTAACAGGAATAAAGAAGATGACAGGAGGATATGAAAGTCATGTTACAGATAACGCTGACTTTGGCAATTTTCATTTTGGCAGTTATCCCTATGGGGAAATATATGTATCACATAGCAGCCAAAAAGAAAACTTTTGCAGACCCTTTTTTTGACAGGGTGGATAATGGGATATACAAAATCTGCCGTATTGACAGAAAAGGAATGAATTGGAGAACATATGCATTGAGCCTTCTTATGGCAAATGCAGTTATGGTTTTTGTGGGATATCTGGTGTTGAGATTACAGCATGGCCTGTTTCTGAATCCGAATGGAATTGATGGAATGGAGCCAACGCTTTCCTTCAATACAATAATTAGTTTTATGACAAATACTAACCTGCAGCATTATTCCGGAGAATCCGGTCTTTCCTATTTAAGCCAGATGCTGGTTATTATTTTCATGATGTTTACTTCCGCGGCGTCCGGATATGCAGCTTGTATGGCATTTTGCCGGGGGCTTGCAGGAAAGAGTAAGGATTTGGGGAATTTCTACGAAGATATGGTGCGAATCACCACACGTATTCTGATTCCCTGGTCATTGATATTCGGTCTGGTGTTGATCTGGCAGGGGTGCCCGGAAACCTTTGGCTCGAATATTACGGTAGAGACCATCCACGGGAAACTTCAGGATTTTGCCATGGGTCCCATAGCTGCCCTCGAGATCATCAAACATCTGGGAACAAACGGAGGCGGTTTTCTTGGAGCAAACTCTTCCACACCTTTTGAGAACCCAACCGTGATCACGGATATAGTGGAACTGATTTCCATGATGATCCTCCCGGGCGCATGTGTACTCACCTTTGGCAAGATGTGCCAGGAGAGAAGAAAAGAGGAAGGTAAAACAAAAGAACCATTATTCGGAAAACAGGGAAGAACCATTTTTGCAGCTATGTCCGTTATTTTCCTTATTGGCCTGACTCTGTGTTTTGTGTCGGAAAAGGCGGGAAATCCGGTTCTGGAGACGGCGGGAATCAGCCAGGACATGGGAAGTATGGAGGGCAAGGAAGTCAGATTCGGCATTGACCAATCGGCCCTGTTTACCACGGTTACAACATCCTTCACCACAGGTACGGTCAACAACATGCACGACACATTGACGCCTCTGGGAGGATTGGTACCGCTTTTACATATGATGCTTAACTGTGTTTTCGGTGGTAAAGGTGTTGGCCTTATGAATATGCTCATGTATGCAGTCCTGGCAGTGTTCATCTGTGGACTGATGGTCGGCCGTACACCCGAGTATCTGGGCAAGAAGATAGAAGGAAAAGAGATGAAGCTGGTAGCTCTGGTGCTGATCGTGCATCCGCTGCTGATCCTGGGATTTTCCGCGTTGGCGGTTTCCACCCAGGCAGGCCTGGAGGGCATAAGCAACCCCGGTTTTCACGGGTTGTCACAGGTGCTGTATGAGTTCTCATCCGCGTCAGCCAACAATGGCTCAGGTTTTGAGGGGCTGTCCGACAACAGCTATTTCTGGAATATCACAACAGGACTTGCAATGTTCTTTGGCCGTTATATTGCCATTATAGCCCAGCTTGCCATTGCCGGGTCCCTGTTTGCGAAGAAGAAAACAAAAGTGTCAGTTGGTACTATGCGTACAGATAATACAATATTTACTATTTTACTGATTTTCATTGTATATATTTTTGCAGCGCTGACCTTCTTCCCGGCACTGGCTCTGGGGCCTATGGCGGAGCATCTGACCTTGTGGTTTTCATAAAATTTGAGAAAGGAATGTAAAAGAGGAATGTCTAAAAAACAACAACAAACAAAGTTCGTGACAAAGGACATTTTAAAAAGTTCGATTATCGGTGCATTTCAGAAACTAAGCCCCAAATATATGGTGAAGAATCCTGTCATGTTTGTAGTGGAGGTGGGTTTTGTGCTCACGCTGCTGATGACCATTGTTCCAACTCTTTTTGGGGATGATGCATCACTGGGATATCTGAGAGTCTATAACGGAATCGTGTGCGTAATACTTTTTATAACCGTATTATTTGCCAATTTTGCGGAGTCTGTAGCAGAAGGGCGGGGAAAGGCCCAGGCTGCCACACTGAAAAAGACAAAACAGGATACAAGATCACGCCTTATAGACAAAGACGGTACGGAATTGACCGTAAATGCTTCTGACCTGAAAATGGATGATGTGGTTCTGGTAAAAGCGGGGGAGATAATCCCAAATGACGGGGAAGTCATAGAGGGAATCGCGTCTGTGGATGAATCGGCCATAACAGGGGAATCCGCGCCTGTAACACGTGAGGCGGGAACCGATTTTTCATCTGTCACAGGAGGAACAACGGTGGTCAGCGACTGGCTGAAGATCAGGATCACATCAAAACCGGGAGAGTCATTCCTGGATAAAATGATAGCCCTGGTGGAGGGGGCATCCCGCCAGAAGACACCTAATGAGATCGCGTTGAACACCCTGCTGGTAGGTCTCACGATTATTTTCCTCATTGTTGTGGTGTGCCTGTATCCTTTTGCTGCTTATTCAGGGGTGCAGATACCTGTCTCCACAATGATAGCCCTGTTGGTCTGCCTGATTCCAACTACGATCGGCGGCCTGCTTTCCGCCATCGGTATTGCGGGAATGGACAGAGTTACCAGGTTTAATGTGATCGCCATGTCGGGAAAAGCAGTAGAGGCCTGCGGGGATGTGGACACCATGATACTTGATAAGACAGGTACCATTACCTTTGGAAACCGTCTGGCAGCGGAGTTTTATCCTGTTGCCGGAAAAAGCAAAGAGGATTTAATGGACTATGCAGCGCTTTCTTCTCTTTGTGACCCTACACCTGAGGGAAGATCAACGGCAGAACTGGCAAAAAGTATGGGAAGCAGAATAGATGACAGTACTGCAGGGCAGATGGAGTTTGTGGAATTTACAGCTCAGTCCAAAATGTCAGGGGTAAACCTGACAGGCGGTTCTCAGATCAGAAAAGGAGCTGCAGATGCCATCAAGGAGAGAGTCCTGAAAAATGGAGGCAGCGTGCCGGATGATCTGGACACCATTGTGGAACAGATCGCGGGCCTTGGAGGAACTCCCCTTGTGGTGGAAGCAGATGCTGTGATCTACGGTGTTATTTATTTGAAAGACACAGTAAAACCGGGGCTGGTGGAACGCTTTCAGAGACTTAGGGAAATCGGGATCAAGACCATTATGTGTACCGGCGACAATCCGCTGACAGCAGCCACCATTGCGAAAGAAGCCGGTGTGGATGGTTTTATTGCTGAATGCAGGCCTGAAGATAAAATCCGGGCTATCAAAAAAGAACAGGCAGAGGGAAAACTGGTAGCCATGACAGGTGACGGTACTAACGACGCCCCGGCTCTTGCCCAGGCAGATGTGGGGCTGGCTATGAATTCCGGTACAGCGGCGGCAAAAGAGGCTGCAAATATGGTGGACCTTGATTCTGACCCCACAAAAATACTGGAAGTGGTGGAAATAGGAAAACAGCTTCTGATCACAAGAGGTTCTCTTACCACATTCAGCATAGCTAACGATGTGGCGAAGTATTTTGCCATTATACCGGCCATGTTCACCATGGTGATCCCCCAGATGCAGATTTTGAATATTATGAAGCTGGCAACACCTATGTCCGCTATCTTATCAGCACTTATTTTCAATGCGGTCATAATCCCGTGCCTGATTCCCATTGCCATGCGGGGCGTGAAATATAAGCCCATGAGCGCGGAGCGTATGCTTCTGAAAAATATGGGCATTTATGGTTTGGGCGGCATAGTCGTACCATTTGCAGGAATTAAGATCATTGACTGTCTGGTGGCACCGCTGTTGGCAGTGCTGGGAATGTAGGGAGGAAGATTTAATGAGATCATTTTTAAAATATTTTAAGAGTGCCCTGGTCCTGACTGTTTTTATGCTGATCCTCTGTGGGTTTGCCTATCCGGCTGCGTTGACCGGATTGGGGCAGTTTATGTTCCCGCACCAGGCAAACGGAAGTCTGATCACCGCAGAGGGAGAGAAGACAACAGAACCGGAAAAGGCGGCAGGCTCTGCCATTGTAGGACAGGATTTTTCGGGAAATCCCATGTATTTTCAGGGGCGTGTATCCGGAGTGAACTATAACACTTATACAGAGGAAGAAAAGAAGGATAAAAGTTACAGCGGTGTTGGTTCCGGCGGCTCCAATCTGGCCCCGTCCAATGAAGAGCTGAAAGAGCGCGTGGAAAAGACTGTAGATGAATTTCTGGAGAAGAATCCAGGTGTGGAAAAGGGAGATATTCCTGCTGACCTGCTCACCGCTTCCGGTTCTGGTATGGACCCGGATATCACACCTCAGTCAGCAGAGATCCAGATTCCTGCCATATCTGAAAATACAGGACTGAGTGAGGAAGAACTGAGAACAATCGTTGAAAACAACACAGACGGCAGAGTTCTTGGGGTGTTTGGACATGAGAGAGTCAATGTCCTGAAGTGCAATCTGGAGATTGCGAAAGCCATTGGAGAAATATAAGATGTAAACAGAAGATGCGGCAGTCAGAAAACTGCCGTATGGGAAACTGCCGGCAGTTCCGCTTTGGACTGCTGTCAGTTTCTTTGCGTGTGGAAAGGAGTATGCCATGGGAGGAGAGGAAAGGCCAAGTCCCCGGGAACTGCTTGAAAAGATCCGGGTGGAGGAGGAAATGGCGCGGAAAAAGGAGCTGGGGCAGCTCAAAATATTTCTGGGATATGCAGCCGGCACAGGGAAGACATATGCCATGCTGCAGGCCGCAGGGGAGCTGGAAAAGCAGAATATAGATGTAGTTGCCGGATATGTGGAGCCCCATGCGCGGCCGGAAACCACGGCATTGCTGGAGGGTCTGGAGCAGCTTCCATTTTTGATGGTGGATTATAAGGGGGTAAAAATACGGGAATTTGATCTGGATGCTGCCCTGAAGCGTCATCCGAAAGTGATCCTGGTGGACGAACTGGCGCACACCAATATCCAGGGCTGCCGACACAGTAAACGGTACCAGGATATTGAGGAACTGCTGGAACACGGAATCAATGTGTACACCACCGTCAATATCCAGCACTTGGAGAGTCTCAATGACAATGTGGCGAGTATCACTTCCATTATGGTCAGGGAAACCATACCTGACCGTGTGTTTGACCGGGCCAGCCAGGTGAAGCTTGTGGATATCGAGCCGGAAGAGCTGATCGAGCGCATGAAGGAAGGGAAAATCTATCAGGGGGTACAGGCACAGAGGGCTCTTCAGAATTTTTTTACCAGAGATAAGCTGACCGCCCTTCGGGAGATTGCCCTGCGCCGTATGGCTGACCGTGTGAACCATCTGGCGGAGGAGGAGAAAAAAATCTTTGGCGCAGGAGAATACTCTACCGGTGAGCATGTTCTCACCTGCATTTCGCCCGCACCTTCCAACGCAAAGGTGATCCGCACAGCAGCCCGTCTGGCCTATGCGTTTCATGCGGAATTCACTGCGCTGTATGTGGAAACCAGATATCTGCAGAATGCTGATGAAAAGGTGAAAAAACGAAGGGACGAAAATATGCGGCTTGCCAGAAGCCTGGGGGCAAAGGTTGCCACAGTGAACGGAGAGGATGTGTCCAGGCAGATCGCGGAATACGCAAAGGTCAGCAATGTGACAAAAATCGTTATGGGCAGAACGGCTCACCGGATTTTGTTTGGGCAGACAAGAAAAACCTTGGTTGAGAGCCTGAATCAATATGCCCCCAATCTCGATGTGTATGTCATACCTGATCTGCAGAGCGGTATCGGTCAGCGGCCCTATACCATAATAAAAGCCGGGAAATTTCTGCAGGGTATGAAAGGAACCGATTTCTGGATCATGCTGGGCATGATGGCAGTCAGCACAACGGGCGGTTCACTGCTGGCACATTTTCAGATGACAGAAGCCAATATTATCATGGCATACCTGCTGGGGGTGATGCTGACTGCAATCTTTACCCAGGGGTATGTGTGTTCTGTTCTGGCATCCCTCCTCAGTGTGATATTGTTCAACTATTTCTTTACCGTGCCGGTCCACAGCCTTCAGGCATATGACGCAAGTTATCCGGTGACATTTGCCATGATGTTCACAGTCAGCCTACTCACATCCTGGAATATGTCAAAGATACAAAAGCAGAATGAGGAAAATGCCAAGCGGGCTTACCGAACGGAAATTCTGCTGGTGAACAGCAAAAAACTCAGGCGTGCCAAATCCAGACAGCAGGTCAGCGATGATTTGGCTGTCCAGATACAAAAGCTGATGCAGTTTACAGTGATCATATATATGAAGAAAGATGGTGTGATACAGATGCCTTCCATATATCTGCGCGGCGGAATTGAGAATGGCGGGGAGGAAAGCCTGAGGGCAGACTATACCTCCCGGGCAGAGCAGGCGGTGGTCAAGTGGGTGTTTGAAAACGGCCACAGAGCCGGATGTACCACCCATACCCTTCCAAATGCCAAGGCTATTTATCTTCCCGTCATGGAGGATGATAAGGTTTCTGCCGTGGTGGGCATGGTGCTGGAAGAGCGGAGGGAAATCGCCGTATTTGAATACAATCTCATATCTGCTATGCTGGATGAGGCCGCGCTTGTGCTGGAGCGGATCCAGAAGATGGAGGATTTGACCAAATCCATATCTGAACACACACTTCACCACTGAGAATGAAAGATTCTACTGTCAGTCGATGGCAAAATCAGGCATTTTAAGATAAGCTTTTCATAAGAGAGCAGGAGGCTGATAATATGTTTGAGATTGATAAAGAGCGATTTGGAGCATTTCTCTTAGAATTGCGGAAAGAAAAGGGGTATACCCAGAAACAGCTTGCCGAGAAAGTATTTGTTTCTGATAAAGCGGTCAGCAAGTGGGAGCGGGGACTGAGTCTTCCGGACATTACCCTTCTCGGCCCGCTGGCAGAGATCCTTGACGTGACCGTTACGGAATTATTGGAGGCCCGCCGCATCAGTGAGGAAAAAACCATGACAAAGCTGGAGGTTGATGATCTGGTGTCAGGTTCCATTCATTTATCTGTGGAGGAGCAGGAAGAAAAAAGGGTAAGACAGAGAAAACGCATGATTTGTTTTCTCCTCTGCACAGCGGCTGCGGCCTTGGAGACATGGGGTTTGATGAGCACAGGTGGTGGAAAAGAGATATTTTCTACAGAATTTTTTACCATTGAGGGGATGTGTCTATTGTTCGGAGCATGGTTTTTATTATTTGCAAGGGAGACACTCCCGTCTTTTTATGATGAGAATAAGATCAATTATTACAGTCAGGGTCCGTTTCGGATACATATTGCAGGGGTGCATTTTAATAACAAAAACTGGCTTCATGTATTGAGGGCGGGCAGAATCGTCATGATGGGAATTGTGGTTTTCAATCCCTTATTCAGCTTTCTGCTGTTAAAAATCCTGGGGACAGCATGGTGGGAGAGATACGGGGGATATGTCAGCCTGGCAGTGATACTGTGTACCTTTATCCCCATTGTTGCGGCGGCAAAGAAAAATGAATAAGAAAGATTCAAGGACAGAGGATCTCCAGGGACTTTTCCGGGGGATTCTTTTGTTATGACGAATAAGGGATAACTACAGATTTCCCATAAACCTGAATCATATGGTGTTTTCATGTATTGAGTGCGATGTACAGAGATTGTGGGAGGAGGCAGCATAAAATAGAATATCGAATATAACATAGCAGGTTGGTTTTCATTGCGAAGGTCGTCCGGCTATTTTTGTACCAAAATTTCCGAGAACTCGAAAATTTGTATTGTTACTTAGCTGATTCTGCGGTATGATAAGACATGCATGGTAAATAAGAATAAAAGAAAAATACATAAGTAAAACGAGGGTGAAAATATGTATGTGTCCTATGATAAATTATGGAAATTACTGATAGATAAAAAGATGAATAAAGGAGAACTGGCAAAGACTGCCAAGATCAGCACAAGCACTATAGCGAAGATGAGCAAAAGTGAGCTTGTGGCTATGACAGTTCTGATAAAAATCTGTCTGGCATTGCAGTGTGATATCGGAGACATTGTCAGTATTGTTAATAATAAGCAGGAAGACCTGTAGAAGCCGGAGAGGTGTAGAGTATGATAGAAGTGAATATTTTGAAAGAACCATATTACTGCCGAACAAAAGATTTATTATGGTCACGTGAAACCAGACAGATGTTTGAATTGCTGGTCAATGAAAAAAAAACAATTGCTGAATTCAAAGAATTGGCTGAAAAAGAGAATATCTTTAATGCAGCATCTGTGAATCGGGCTGGTAATATTTGGACAGCATTGGCAAGAAGAAATGCTGCTGTGGAGGATGAATTTAGAATTGTATATTTAGATTCATCCTCAGAGATGCAGAAATTGATGAGTATTGTTTTGATCATGTTGACAGATCGAACATTTTATGAATTTATGGATAATATTTTTAAGGAAAAGCTGATAATAGGAGATTTGCACATTTCGGATGCAGATGTGATTGGTTTTATCCACGATATTCAAACAAGGGATGAGAGGGCTGCAAAATGGACAGACGGTGGGATTAAAAAACTGCGCAGTCAATATCTTATGATTTTAAGGGATGCAGAGTTAATACCAAAAGAATTGAAGAATCGAAATATTATAAGGCCAATTCTGTCCCCGGAGGTTACAGATTACTTAAATGAAAATGGCATGGATAGAATTCGGGGAATACTGGTGGGAGAAAGAGTATGAAGACAATAGAAAAGCGTTTAGATATTCTGGAGGAAAAGATGCGCGCGGAATCTTTCCGAACCAATAAAGGTCTTGGTAATGAAGTGGGATATTATGTTTTTGATTATGAGGCATATCAGGAACTCACAGTCAGGGAACGGATCAAACAATTGGAAAATACAAATACCGAATTAAAGTTTGGCTATCAGCTTATCATATATGACCTGTATGAACTTATTCTAAAACTTTTGGAAGAAGAGGATGCACTAGAGGATTTAAAGGAATTGGAAGAAGAGGAAGGAACGGAATATGTTTTCGGATGTATAGGTGATATTTTGAAATTTGATGACAAAGACAGCCTGATCGTAAATTATATTTTAGAACATACACCAGCGGATAGCGTTGTATTTTTGACAGGTGTGGGGAAATGCTTCCCGATTCTTAGGTCACACAAGATATTGAATAATCTGCATCAGGTAATGGATCATTGTCCTGTGATTCTATTCTATCCGGGAAAATACAATGGTGATTCACTGAATGTATTTGGAGAATTAAAGGAAGACAATTATTATAGAGCATTTCCGTTAGTGGAAAGATAAGTACGGGAGGATAAAGAAAAATGAAGATTCGTGATATGTTTCAGAAGGACATTGACCGACCGATTACAGGAGTCATAAAAGTAGGTCAGATAGAAGAATATAATAAAAAGCAGGAATTAGAGGAGTATGTGGTTACAAGAGAGTTGACAAAGCATTTCAGAGAATTTTTCGATCATTATACAAGAAGTATTCAAAACCCAACGGATGAGATGGGAGTGTGGATTTCTGGCTTCTTTGGAAGTGGTAAATCACATTTCTTGAAAATATTGTCCTATGATTTAGATAATGCCGTGATAGCAGGAAAACATGCCTGGGAATATTTGAAAGAAAATAATCAGTCATTACAATCTGATCCCATGCTGCTTGCAAATATGGAACTGGCAGCTCAGACACCAACAGAAGCAATTTTATTTAATGTGGATTCTAAAAGTACAGCCTCTGCCAAATCAGACAGTAATGCCATTGTCATGGTATTCAATCGGGTCTTCAATGAAAAACTTGGATACATTGGTTCCATACCGGCTCTTGCAGACTTGGAAAGAGAATTAGATGAAGAGGGAAAATATCAGGAGTTTCAGGATACCTTTTTAAAGGTAACCGGGAAGGCTTGGCTGGAAACCAGACACAAATTTAAAATCATGCGTGGCAGGGTAGAAAAGACGCTTGTGGAAATGGGCTATATGTCGGCAGAAGATGCAGGTCTGTGGGTAAAGGAATCTTCCACACAGGGTTATCAGATCGCCATAGAAGATTTTGCTGAGCGCGTAAAATCATATGTGGAACGTACTGGAAAAAGAGTCGTATTTCTTGTAGATGAAATTGGACAGTTTATCAGTCAGGATTCACAGTTAATGCTAAACCTGCAGACGATCACAGAGGAATTAGGTGTTCGCTGTAAGGGTAAAGTGTGGGTGATCGTGACTGCACAGGAAGATATTGATTCTATGACAGAGAATATGCAGGAACGTTCCAATGATTTTTCCAAGATACAGGGACGTTTTAAAACCAGACTTTCTCTGTCCTCCGTCAATGCGGATGAAGTGATCAGAGAAAGAATTCTGAAAAAGAATGACACAGGAAAAAGTACATTAAAAGCCCTATACGAGACACAGGAGACAACGATTCAAAATGTGGTTGATTTCAAAGGGGCTGCCATTGAAATGAAAAAAATAAAAAATGCGGAGGAGTTTGCCAATGTGTATCCATTTCTTCCATATCAGTTTAATCTTTTGGCAGATGTACTGAATGCCATTCGTTTGAACAGTTCCACAGGCAAACATTTATCGGAAGGCGAGCGCTCCATGCTTGGCGCATATCAGAAAGCGGCTATTTTTGTTATGGAACAGGAAGAAGGCGTATTAGTGCCATTCTACCGTTTCTATGATGATCTGATCAAGTTTCTGGATCATACCCATGCAGGTGTTATACAAAGAGCTTATGATAATGAGAGACTGAATCCAATGCATGATGAGGATTGTTTTACCATCAATGTTTTAAAGACGTTATTCCTTCTGAAATATGTCAATGGCGTGGATCTGACTGTGGGAAATATTGTGAGCCTGATGATTACAAACATTCATGATGACCGAACAAAACTCCGAAGAGAGGTAGAGGAATCTTTGCAGCTTCTTACCAGAAACCTGCTGGTATCACAGATCCAGGATACCTATGAGTTCCTGACGGATGAGGAGCAGGACATTAACCGTGCCATCAGAGATCGTAATGTGTCAAGCAATGATGTGATCAGAGCAGTAGCAAGGACAACCTTTGATTCTATTTATAATAATTCCAGATACCGTGTGCCAAAATTCAATGGGAGATACACGTTTGCATTTAACCAAACCGTGGACACGGTACCATTTAAGAATAACCAGAGTAATGAAATCGGGCTTCGTTTGATTACTCCAAGGTACGTGAGTGCAGAAGGGAGTTTGGATGATACTTCGCTTAGCATGATGTCAGCCAGAAATCGTGAGGTTATTTTGAAACTGCCCATGGATCATGTTGATTATTATAATGAACTGCTCAATGCCTTAAAAATTGACGATTACATACGCAATGTGGCTGATCCCCAAAAAGGAAAATCAACTGCAATTCGAGCTACTAAAATGCAGGAATCCGGCAAGAGCAAAGATGCAGCGGTAAAATCCTTGAAAGAAGCCATAGGAAAGGCAGAAGTTTTCATTAACGGACAAAAGATTACAGATATCACTACCCGTGAAGCATCTGCAAAAATTGGAGCCACCCTTGAAAAACTGATAGAAAATATTTATTACAAGCTGACATACATTGACAGCCCAAAGGATGATGGAGATATTAAAGCACTTTTTGTAAAAAGCCAGCAGGTGGCTTTGTCTCTGGATGGGGCAAAGGAACCAAACAGCAATGCAGTCCGGGAAGTGAAAGAGTATATCCGACTGACCTCTTCTTCCTATAGCAGTATTTCTATGAAAAGCTTGATGGATCATTTTACGATCGCACCATATGGTTATGTGGAGGCGGATGTGAAATGGCTGGTGGCTAAAGCATTCAAAGATGGGGCAGCATCTGCAACAGTAGATAAAGATCCAATTACGCTGTTTAATAGAAAACCAGAGGAGCTGGGAATGTATTTCACTACACGGAAATACGAAGAAAAACTTCTTTTCCGTGCGAAAGAAAACATTGATGCTGCTAAAATCAAAGCCTGTAAAGATGTGATCAAGGCATTTTTCAATCGCACAGAGACAGACAATGATGTAGATAAGATTATGGAATCCTTTAAGGAGCATGCAAAAGACACAATTAATGAATGCAATGTGATGCTGAAAGAGAATTTACAGGTAAAAGAGTACCCAGGCAGTGAGGTCTTACAAAAAACAGCGAAGATGTTGACGGAGATTTCAGTAATCGATGATACAACTATTTTTTATAAAAAGATAGCAGAAGAAAAAGGAGACTTGATTGATTTAGCCGATGATCTGTCACCAGTGAGAACTTTCTACACCAGTGGTACGCAGCAGAAAATTTTTAACGAAAATGGACTTAGAGCCATTCGTTTCTTTGATAACAGCAAGGAACATATCAACAGTGAGAAATTGGATACAGTCATGGAAAATATTAAAAAGATCGTATATCATAAGACGCCTTACCATTTGATAAAAAATCTTCCGGCCTTGTATCAGTCTTTCATGGAAATTTATGGGAAAGTGCTGGATGAAAAACTGGCACCTGTGTTAGAAGTTATCGAACAGGATAAGAAGAATGTATTAAATTATATCAACGGTCAGTTTTATGAGGATAAATATAAGGCAGAAGTGATCCAGGCATTTGAGGAACTTATAAAGCGTGCATCAACGCAAAATGATATTTCCAATATGCTTGGTTTTAAAGATAAGGCGGATAGCTTGTGTAAAACTTATCTGGATAAATTTGCAAATATGGCGGCGCCTTCACTGCCGGATACATCGTCGGCAGGCGGGGAGGTAAAAACGCCTGCGGATATGACGAAACCAGCGCCAAAACGTATTAAAAACATAATGGCTCGTGATATTACTTCGGATACCTGGGTGATAACCAGCGAAAAGGATCTGGATGATTATCTGGTAAAGGTAAGAAAACAGATTAAGGATGAATTGGATAAAAACGATGTTGTGAAATTGCAGTTCTAGAGGGATGGAATACGATGAATAAAACCGCAATAAAAAGTTTTGCCGTCTGGGCACGTAACAAATTGAGAGAAGAAATCAGAACGAGAGCAGGATTTGTAGGAATTGCTGAAGGTGGAATCGCAGAGCCATTACCGGCATCTACATCAGAAATCAAATATTTTGATGTAGGAGCTGCACAGCCTATATCTGTAACAGGTAAGGAATTAAGGGAAAGAGAAAAACTGGTAAGACAGTTAGAACAACAAACAGAACAAAACGATGGGGATTATAAAAAAATTTATAACCAGATGATAGAAGATTATGCATATGACTGGTTCAATCGTCTGATCGCTATACGTTTTATGGAAGTGAATGAATACTTTCCGGATAATCTGCGTGTGTTGTCCTCCACAGAAGAAGGGGCGAGGGATCCGGATATTGTATCCCTACCATTTAGTTCAGATTTGGAGTTTTCAGAGAAAGAACGGGAGCAGATCATTGAATGGAAGACAAATGGAAAAAGTGACAGCCTGTTCCGGTTTTTGCTGAAAAAACGCTGCAATCAGCTCCATGAATGCCTGCCTGGATTATTTGAAGAAGAAGGAGATGCATCTGAGCTTATGATGCACTTTTCTTTTGTTGATAAGGATGGGATCATCTATCATCTGGTGCATGACATTGAAGAAGAAGACTGGAAAGAGCAGGTCCAGATCATTGGGTGGATTTACCAATATTATAATTCGGAATTAAAGGACGAGACGTTTGCACAGGCGAAAAAGGGCAAGAAGATCAGCAAAGAAAGAATACCATCGGCCACACAGTTGTTTACACCGGATTGGATTGTACGTTATATGGTAGAAAACGCATTGGGGAGAATATGGCTGGAAGGACATCCGGACGACGTACTGAAAGCAGAATGGAAATACTATTTGGAAGAAGCAGAACAGGAGCCAGAGGTACAGGCCCAACTGGAGGAAATCAGAAAAGAATATGGTCAATTGACACCGGAAGAATTGACATTCATTGATCCTTGTATGGGGTCCGGGCATATTTTAGTCTATGCATTTGATGTATTGATGCAGATTTATGAATCACAGGGATATACAAAGCGGGATGCGGTGCGATCCATATTAAAAAATAACCTGTACGGATTGGATATTGATGGCAGGGCTTATCAGCTTGCTTATTTTTCGATAATGATGAAGGCAAGAGAGTATGATACCAGGATATTGGAAAGAGGGATTGCGCCGCAGGTGTATGCGATACAGGAAAGTAACGGAATTAACCGTAATCAGTTAAATTATTTTGGTGCTGATTTAGAAGAAATACAGAAGAAGGATGCATTACAGCAGATGAATGAACTGTTGGATACATTTAAAGATGCAAAGGAATATGGTTCTATTTTAAATGTGAAACAGTATGATTGGGAACTGCTTGATAGATTTGTCGGTTCGATCGTAAATGATATGCAGATGGATTTTGAGACTGTTGGGATAGATGAGACGAGAAAGTTGTTAAAGGTTATTCTTTACAACGCTAAAAACCTGGCACGGAAATATGACGTTGCATGTACAAATCCACCTTATATGGGAATCAGTAATGGAAATAAAAAACTGAATGATTATGTAAAAAAGCATTATCCGGATAGCAAATCAGATTTATTTGCTGTGTTTATTGAGAAATGCGGACAGATGATTAAAAGAAATGGATATCGTTCAATGATTACACAGCATGCGTGGATGTTTCTTTCAAGTTTTGTAAAGCTGCGAAAAAAAATGCTCCAGGCGGATATTGTGAATATGGCTCATTTGGGAGCAAGGGCTTTTGAAGAAATTGGCGGTGAAGTAGTGCAGACGACGGCGTTTGTTGTGAGGAATGCTAATATTACAAGATATAAAGGCATATATTACAGGTTACTTGAGCCGACAACTCAAGTAGGTAAAGAAAAGATGTTTCTTGGAGGAGATAATCACTATGAAGTTAAGCAAGATAATTTTTTGAAGATACCAGGATCACCGATTGCATATTGGGTTTCCAAAAATCTTTTTAGAGATTTTCAACAAGGTAAAAGTATTGGATTAACAGCAAAAGTATCTGAGGGGATAAAAACAGGTAATAATGAATATTTTCTTCGTTTATGGTTTGAAGTTAATTTAAAAAAATTCTCTATGGCTAAAATCAGTAAAGAATATAAATGGTATCCACATCATAAAGGTGGAGAATTTCGCAAATGGTATGGGAATTTAGAATGGGTAATAAATTGGGAGTCTGATGGTGAAGAAATTAAAAAGTCATTTAATTCGGGATTGCAAGGACAGGATATGTATTTCCAATGTGTATGTGGCAGTACAAAAGTAAGCTCTAAGTCAACTTCTATGCGATATTATGAGAAAAATGTATTATTTGATTCAGGTGCACCATCAATAATGGCAGGGGTGAATACTAAATATATTTTAGCGTTAATAAATAGTAAAGTAGGAAAGTATATTTTGAATATTCTAAATCCAACGCTTAACTTACAAGTAGGGGATTTGAAAAAAATTCCTATTTTGTATCAAAACTATAGTTTGATTAATGAATTATCGAGTTTATGTATTGAATTATCACGGCAGGACTGGGATTCCTTTGAAACTTCATGGGATTTCAAAAGACACCCTCTGATTTCATTTAGAAATCAAGATATATTTTATAATTCTGATGATAAGGCTGATTTTTCAAAGTCAGTGAATTATTCTATTGAGGGATCGTTTTTATTATATCAAGATTTTATCAAGCGACGATTTAACCAGTTAAAATCCAATGAGGAAGAACTGAACCGTATTTTCATTGACATTTATGGCTTGCAAGATGAATTAACACCAGAAGTAGATGACAAGGATGTAACTGTACGCAAAGCAGATTTGAGAAGAGATATTGGTAGTTTGATCTCCTATGCCGTAGGCTGTATGTTCGGCCGCTATTCCCTTGACACCCCAGGCCTTGCCTACGCCGGCGGTGAATGGGATGCAACTAAATATTTCTCTTTCATTCCAGATAAAGACAATGTGATCCCAATCACCGATGCACGTTACCTGGACGATGATATTGTAGAATTATTCATCAAATGGCTCACCGTTGTTTATGGCAAAGAAACACTGGAAGAAAATCTTGATTTTATGGCTAAAGCACTGGGAACAAAGGGAACGGACAGCAGAGATATTATCCGCAATTATTTCCTAAAGGATTTCTTCAAGGATCACTGTGCAGCTTATTCTGTAACCGGATCTGGAAAACGTCCGATTTACTGGCTCTTCGACAGCGGCAAACAAAATGGATTTAAGGCTTTGATTTACATGCATCGCTATCATGCAGATACGATTGGACGTGTACGGGTTTCTTATTTACATCGTATACAGGAAAAATATGAGAATGAAGTGCGTGCCATTGACACGATGACACTGCATATGACTGACCAGAGGCAGATTGCAATAGAGGAAAAGAGAAAAGAAAAGCTTTTGAAGCAGATAGCAGAAGTGAAAGAATATGATGAAAAGCTGGATCATCTTGCAGCAGAGAAGATAGAGATAGACCTTGATGATGGGGTGAAGGTAAATTACGAGAAGGTTCAGACAGATCGTGATGGTATGAAGTATCAGATTCTTGCCCCGATAAAATAAAGTTGGAGATGTGACAGGGATATGGATGAATTGAATATTCAGGAAATAGAAAAAAAGTTAAATATAGAATTTGAAGCTGGGCAGCGGATTGTCTTTTGGTATGATGCAGATGCTTCTTTTGAGGACACTGTGGATCGATTAAAGCTGGAGGGTGTAGAAATTTTGCATTTAACGGATCGCAACACTTTCCGAACTAAAATCTTGATAGAACATGAGGACAAGGAAGGAAAATATCTGATTTATGCACCTTTTGAAAAACCTGACGTGGAACATGATCATTTAGAAGATATCTTGTTATATTCTAAACAGTTCCATGCGGATCGTCTGTCTTTGATCGCAGCAGATATAGGCCTTCCGGACCGCTTCCGTGTGCCGTTAAAGAAACGATCTGTGTTCTTTGGTATTGGCCGGAAAAATACGAAGGAAGTAGTAAAGCGTATCAACGATTTTATCAAACGTGCCAGTGAGGTGGATTTACCATCGGCGGAATCGGATATGATTGATTTGTTGGCATTATGTGTTATTTCCAAAGCCAGAAATGTCACGGTGGAAGACCTGATGTACGCTATCTTTGCTGCTGGAGAAGTTGAAAAACAGGAAATTATCACAGAGTTTAAGAAAGCGGATGTTGCCGATGCATTTTGGAAACTGTGCAGCCATCACTTTGGATATGAAGAAAGTGAGCCATCCTTACTGCGGCTGCTGTTATCTCTGTTCGCTGTTCATGCCTGCAGGGAATTTGAGGATGCTGTTCCAGATGCATGGAAATTATTTTTACAAGATAGTGTGAAAAGTAAAGCAACAAATATCAGTGTCCTTCTGGACAATATGATGAATAATGTCATCTACCAGGATACATTTGATGAAATATCCAAGACAGCAGAGACAGTGCTGGATGTCGAAAAGGCTTTTGGAAGAGTAAGCCTTGATAACCTGCTGGGCTGCACTTCTTTTCGGTATATAGATGAACTTCTGATCAAATGGATGATTGGACGGGAACTGGCAGAAGACAAGAACGCCATGATATCTGGCATGAGCATACCAGCTATCTGTGATATAAGAAAACGTCTTCACTTTGGAAATTATTATACAGCAGCGTATGATGCGTTGAAATCCGGTTATGAAATCCTGACAATTGTAGGATTTACTCCCGAGCAGGAGCTTTCCAAACTCGCATCTGCATATATTAAATCTGATTACAGAGTGGATACGAATTATCGAACATTTATTACCTCTCTGGATAAATTAGAGGACAGCAGTTGGTTTGATGAATTAAAGATATTAATTCAAAATATCTATCAAAGGGAGTTTTTAGAAAAGATAGTCTATGCATGGAATAATGCTTTTGTGAAAAATGATATGCGCCGCATCATGCCATTTCAATCAGATTTCTATCAGGATAAGGTGAAAAAAATAAAGGAAAAAACAGTGGTTATCATCTCAGATGCATTTCGTTATGAAGCTGCTAAACAGTTGGCGGACAGATTTGAGGAGGATCAGAATTGTGAGATCAGAATGGACACCATGATGGGAACCTTGCCCTCTTATACAGCGGTTGGTATGGCAGCATTACTTCCCCATAAGGAATTATCCATGACAGAAGATAAAGAACATACCGTCTTATTAGATGGAAACGCTTGTGCCACAACGGAGCAAAGAAGAAAAATCCTCCAAAAAGAGAATGAAAATTCTGCAGCTGAATTATATGAAAAAATAGCTGAAATGAGTGCAAAAGAGTTAAAGGCATTTACAGTGGGAATGGAAGTCATCTATGTTTACCATAATCGCATTGATGCAACAGGTGAGACAGCCAGAACGGAGCATAGTGCATTAGCGGCCACAGAACAGGCGATTGATGAGATTTTTAGTATCATCAAGACATTTTCAAAGAGTGGAAATGTATATCGTTTTTTGGTGACAGCAGATCATGGCTACATTTATTCCAGAAAGAAACTGGAAGCGACTGATAAATTGGAGCATGAGGCAACGGAAGCTGCTTTTGTGGATCGGAGATTCATTATAGATGACAGGGAGTTTACCGTAGACGGAGTATTTGCTGTTCCAATGAAGGCTGCATTAATGAACAATGCGCTGAAACGTTATATTATGTGTGCCAAAGGGATGAGCGTGTTCAAATGTGGTGGTGGTATGAATTATGTGCATGGGGGTTCGTCACCACAGGAACTGATTATTCCATCCCTGTTTGTAAAAACGCAGCGGGGGGTTGTAGCAACCGAAGATGTGAAACTGAATCTGATCACAGATTTGAGAAAGATTACCAATCTTAAAGTGAAGCTAGACTTTTTCCAGGAAAAGACTGTGACAGATACAGTAAAGTCTACCATATACCGTTTGAAGTTTGAAGCAGATGATGGAGAAATTATTTCTAATGAAGTCCTTCTGGATGTAAACAGTAAAGAAGAGAAGCCAGGGAATCGGATTTATACCATCAGTTTTGATATTAAGCGGAAATCTTATAGCAGTGGTCGAAACTATTTCCTGAAAATTGTAAATGATAAGACCGGAGCAGAAAGCATGAGCCGGCAAGTGATTATGGATCTGCCATTTACGGGGGATTATGGATTTTAGAAGGGAGATTTGGCATGGCACGTTCAGTAGAATATTTAGAGAGCCTGGTTCGTGAGCTATCGAAGCTTCCAACTGAAGTAGAGTGGGTTGAATTTAAATGTAACAACAAAGATCCGGAACGTATTGCAAAATATATTTCAGGACTTAGCAATGCAGCAACTCTGGCAGAGAGGACAAAGGCATACCTTGTCTGGGGTATTCAGGATGATACCCATAATATTGTTGGAACTGATCTTGAATATCGAAAAATGAAAAGAGGAAATGAGGAATTGGAAGCCTGGCTTGTACATATGATAAATCCGAAGATTAATTTCAGGTTTTATGAGGTACAGATGGGGGCAGACCAAGACGGAAATGCAATATATGTAACGCTGATTGAAATTCCGGCTGCGGAAACAGAGCCAACCAGGTTTGAAAAAACGGCATACATTCGTGTGGGAACTAACTTAATGCCATTGGCCGGCCATAGGGAAAAAGAAGCACAGTTGTGGGCACTATTTGATACTACTCCTTATGAACTGCGAACAGCCTTTTCTAATGGATCAGAGGAAGATATTACGTCGCTTTTGGATTACACAAAATACTATGACAAGCTGGAACTGCCGATTCCAGGTAATCGTGAAAAGGTATTAGAAGACTTTAAAAAAGAGAAGTTTATAAAATTAAATGATGCAGGCCGATGGGATATTACAAACTATGGTGCGCTTATGTTTGCCAAAGATTTGAAAAAATTCGAGGGATTACTCAGGCGTGGTGTCCGGGTGATCCAATATCATGATACCACGCGGGTGGCTGGAATTGATGAGCAGGCTTTCGATTTGGGATATGCCATTTCCTTTGAGGATATCGTAAAATATATTATGACCATTATTCCCCATGAAGAAATTATGGTGGACGGGATCAGAAAGAAAAAAACTGCATACCCAGAAGTGGCAATTCGAGAACTTCTGGCAAACGTCATGATTCATCAGGCACTGGATCAAAAGGGAACCAGTCCAATGGTAGAGCTTTTTACTAATAGAATAGAGTTTTCTAATGCAGGTGCACCATTGGTTGCTATTGATCGAATTGTTGATACGGTTCCAGTTTCCAGAAATGAGAATATTGCAGGATTTATGCATGGCTGCGGTATTTGTGAAGAACGTGGAAGCGGCTATGATAAAATTGTTGGTATCACGGGAAAATACAATATGTTGGCACCGCGTATTGAAAATCAGAATGATCAATTTACAAAAGTAGTCATGTTTGCAAAAGTTCCGTTTGATCTTACAACGAAAGAAGACCGTATCCGAACCTGTTATATGCACGCATGTCTTGCCTATGTAAGTTTTGGTACGATTGGGAATATGGATGTCCGGGCGTTGTTTGGATTAGATGAGAAAGAAAAGACAAAAGCCTTCCGAATCATTAAAGACACTTTAGATGCAGGCCTGATCAAACCGGTAGATCCTATGACCGCACCGAGATATATGAAATATATACCACACTGGGCATAGAATTTAAGTTACCGTAAGTTTCATAAATTGTGATTTATAAAGATAATAGTTGGGATAAAGGCTGTGAAAAGGTTAAAACCGGGATTTTTAAGATGTTGGATTCTGCAATCTAAGTTACGCTAAGTTACATAACGGGTAATTGTGAAGGTACTGAACAATTACTGTAACGATTTATTATAGATGGAGACGGAAGAATGGGCCAAACAGAAATGATGGATAAACGATCCTATCAGTGGAAGTATAAGTACAACGACAAAAGATTACATGATTGGATACCAGGATTTACAGGGGATTGGGATGACAGGAAGTTTGGCATTGCAAACCTTCATTGCATTAAAAAAAACTGTGTTAATTTTCAGATTATCTTTTATCAGAGCGCGGAAGATGCGGTGTTTAAGGCCCTGGGAGTGGAGTAGGAAAGGTAACTATTCAGTAGGTCTGCGCATTCGCTATGCTGACCGTAAGAAAGCATTCCGCAGCCAAGCAAAAATCCCATGGCCAAAAACGATTCTGTATGGATTTTTGCCTGTAACTGTGAAGGTACTGAAAAGTCACTGGAAAAGTATTATTATAGACAACAGAAAGGGGCATTTTCGATGGGTATACATCAGAAAATAGGACAATTACCATATGAAAACAAATAAATTAGCAGTCGGCATTCTCGCCCACGTAGATGCCGGCAAGACAACCCTGGCTGAGAGCATTCTCTATTTGACAGGCAGCATCAGAAAGCCGGGACGTGTAGACCACCAGGATGCATTTTTGGACACCTACGATCTGGAGCGGGAGCGGGGGATCACCATTTTTTCCAAACAGGCGGAAGTGAAGCTGGGAGAAAAAGAAGCGACACTTCTGGACACGCCCGGGCATGTGGACTTTTCTGCGGAGATGGAGAGAACCCTGCAGGTGCTGGACTATGCGGTGCTGGTCATCAGCGGAGCGGACGGTGTGCAGGGACATGTGCAGACTCTGTGGAGGCTTTTGACAAGGTACAAAATTCCTGTATTCCTGTTTATCAATAAAATGGACCAGGAAGGAACTGACAGACGGAAGCTTCTGGAGGAACTGCAGAAGCGCCTGGATGAAAGATGTATCGTCTTTGATGACAATGAGGATAGAGAGGCTTTTTTCGAGAATCTAGCCATGAGTGATGAGGCTGTACTGGAAAAATACCTGTCTGACGCCGCGGTGGAGCCGGGAGAAATCATCCGGCTGATCCGGGAACGGAAAGTATTCCCCATCTATTTTGGCTCTGCCCTGAAAATAGATGGGGTGGAGGAGTTTTTGCAGGGGCTGGATACTTATACAGCTTGTCCGGATCATCCGGAGGAATTCGGTGCCAGAGTTTATAAGATAGCCAGGGATGCCCAGGGTGCCCGTCTGACGTATATGAAGATCACAGGCGGTACCCTGAAAGTAAAGCAGATGCTGACAAACCGCCGGGAAGGAAAGGAAAGCAGTGAGGAGATCTGGGAGGAAAAAGCGGATCAGCTCCGCATCTACTCCGGTGCCGGTTTCCGCACCATCAGCCAGGCCCCGGCAGGTACGGTCTGTGCGGTGACAGGGCTTTTGAGGACGTTCTGCGGTCAGGGACTGGGCGCTGAGACTGAGGCGGAGCTGCCTCTTCTGGAGCCGGTTCTCACTTATCAAATCCAGATCCCGCCGGAATGTGATGTGCACCAGATGTATTTGAAGCTCCGCCAGCTGGAGGAGGAGGAACCGGAACTGCACATTGTCTGGGAAGAACAATCCAATGAGATCCATGCCCAGGTCATGGGAGAGGTACAGATAGAAATACTAAAACGTCTGATCGCGGAACGCTTTGACACGGAGGTGGAATTTGGCGCAGGAAGCATAGTCTATAAAGAAACCATTACAGAACCGGTGGAAGGTGTGGGGCATTTTGAACCCCTCCGCCACTATGCGGAGGTGCATCTTCTGATGGAGCCGGGGGAGCGGGGCAGCGGCCTTCAGTTTGAGGCTGCCTGCAGTGAGGATATCCTGGAACGGAACTGGCAGCGCCTGGTGCTGACACATCTGGAGGAAAAACGCCACAGAGGTGTACTGACAGGTTCAGAGATCACGGATATGAAAATCACGCTGGTCACAGGACGGGCCCATTTGAAACATACAGAGGGCGGCGATTTCCGGCAGGCCACTTATCGAGCCGTGCGTCATGGACTGAAATGTACAGCCAGCCTCCTGCTGGAACCGGTCTATGAATACAGACTGGAAATCCCTTCCGATAAGGTGGGCAGGGCACTTTCGGACATCCAGAAAATGTATGGTACATTTTCCGGGCCGGTCATAGAAGGAGATATGACCATACTGACGGGTACCGCTCCTGTATCTGCCATGCGGGATTACCAGACAGAGGTGGCTGCCTACACCAAAGGCCACGGACGGCTCTCCTGCTCACTGAAGGGGTACGAACCCTGTCACAATGCGGAGGAAGTGATCCGGGAAAAAGCCTATGATTCCGAAAAAGACACAGAAAATCCCACTGGCTCTGTATTTTGTTCGCACGGCGCCGGTTATGTGGTATGCTGGGACAAGGTGCGGGACTATATGCATCTGGACAGTGGGATTCGCCTGGAAAAAAAGGAAAAGCCCGTGCAGGAACAATCCATCCGGACATCCCGCCAGACGTTCCAAAGCCGCGGTCCGGCAGATGAAAAAGAGCTGGAAGAAATATTTACCCGCACCTATGGAACTGCAAAGAAAGAGAGAGATCCATTTAACAGAAAGCGAACGGTCAGTGCGGCAACTTCTTCCCCCAGGGAATACAAACCTAAAAAACAGGGGACGGAGGAAGAATATCTGCTGGTGGACGGCTACAATATTATATTTGCGTGGGAAGAATTAAGAGACCTAGCCAATGCCGGCATTGAAGCTGCCAGGAACAAACTCATGGATATTCTCAGCAACTATCAGGGATATAAGAAAAATACCCTGATTCTCGTATACGACGCCTACAAAGTGGAAGGCAATACAGGTGAGGTGATGAAATATCACAATATCTATGTGGTATACACAAAAGAAGCGGAGACAGCAGACCAGTATATTGAAAAGACCGTACACGAGATTGGAAGGAAACACCGGGTCACAGTAGCAACCTCTGACGCCTTGGAGCAGATCATCATTCTGGGACAAGGCGCAAGCCGCCTTTCAGCCGCAGGACTAAAAGAGGAAATCCGGGCTGCAGATATTGAAATCAGAAGCAATTATCTGAACCAGGGCCAGAATGGGAAAAACTATTTATTTGACCATCTGTCAGATGAACTGCAGGGCTTGATGGAGGACGTCAGAATGGGGAGGAAGAAGCTGTAGTATCCGGGCTGCACAAAAGTTCTGTCAGCTTTTTGGCTGCAACACTGAGCGGGCGCTCCATATCCTGTATCAGGCATATGGAGCGTTTCGGCGGTTCCCCATGCAGAGGGATCCGGAAAATTTCATTTTTATCCAATGCATCTCTGGCAAATTCCTCAGGGAGAAAGCCGATCCCAAGGCCGTTTTTTACCATCAGGAGTACCTGATCCATAGTAGCCGCCTCCAGATCCGGTTCCAGGGTCAGCCCATGTTCCAGAAAAAAGTCCCCATACAATTCATAGCTTCTGGACTTCTTATCCATACAGACAAAAGAGTAAGATTTCAGATCTCCAAGATTCCATGTTTTTTCTGAAAGTCCGGAAAACTGCGGTCCGCCCACAAGGATTTCCCTGAACTTTTTCAGTGGTGTCTCCTTTAAAGGTCTGCGGATACCAGACGGATTTGTGATAACCGCAAAATCTACCGTACCATTTTTTAAAGCAAGTATGGCCTGAGGTGTTGTCTGATTTGATATCCGTATCCTTACGCCGGGGTATTCCCTGTGGAACTCCCCCAGCTTATGCAAAAGCAGTCCATGCAGTGCTGTTTCACTGGCTCCAACAGAAACCTGGCCGCTTTTAAGAGTCTGCTCCATTCTCAATTCTTCCTCCCCGGCCTGGATCTGTTCCACAGCCAAGGCTACATGTCTGAAAAGCTTCTCCCCCTCCGGTGTGAGCTTAACGCCCCTGTTAGAGCGAAGCAAAAGCCTGCATCCCAGTTCGTGCTCCAGGTTATTCATAGACCGGGTAATATTCGGCTGACTATTCATCAGAACAGAAGCCGCCTTTGTAAAGCTATGATACTTAACCACATAATAAAAAATTTTATAATAATCATAAGTCACATTCATTATCTTTCCCCCACTGCCCATTTCCGCCAAACGCTGCTGCAATAGACAATATTCTCATCTGATATATAATTATGATATAGAAATAATACCATATATATATTTTACATCTTGCTCCTCAAAAGTATAATATAAATAGGAACAAAAAACAATGCAAACCAGCAGCAGTCTACAGGAGGAACTATGAAACCAGCAGTCAAACCAGCGGTGAAACCCCGTCAAATGTCAGAGTCCATGCCCCTTGCTATATTTCTAACCCTGGCCGGCGGTTTCCAGGATGCTTATTCCTACAACTGCCGCGGCAGGGTCTTTGCCAATGCCCAAACCGGAAACATTGTCCTGCTGGGGCAAAACCTGGCTCAGGGCCATTGGAGAGCAGCATTTCACTATTTTATTCCTCTCTGCGCATTCCTTCTGGGTGTCTACATCACAGAACGTGTGCACCACCGTTTCCGAGCAAACGAAAAAATCCACTGGAGGCAGGTGATTCTTCTGATAGAATCGCTCCTGCTGGTCATTACCGGTTTTCTTCCGCAGACCCTGAATATAAGTGCCAATGCCCTTATGTCCTTTGCCTGTGCCATGCAGGTCAACAGTTTCCGAAAATTTCATGGCCTGCCCTGTGCCACTACCATGTGTATCGGCAACATCCGCAGCGCCACGGAAATGCTCTGCAGATATCACATAACAAAAGACAAAACACTAAGGCGGAAAAGCATCCACTATTATTTTGTGATCCTGATTTTCGCCATAGGTGCAACTGCAGGAGCACTGATCACATCAGTTCTTGGCAGTCCCGCTATCTGGACAGCCGCGTGTCTTCTTCTGGCAGGTTTTGTACTCATGTTTATGAAAGAGCAGCCGGAGCCATAAAAAAATGATTTCATCCTTGCATTTCTTCAGAAAATATGATATTGTTAGTCCACAACAAAAGGCAGTGTCACTGCCTTACTTAAATATCTAGTTATCTTTTCAATAAAATCAGGCATTTCGCCAAATTATCAATTCATCTAAATTCATATCTGAAGGAGGTTTTTTTATGGTGCAAAAAAACATAGTATGTGAAGGGCTTCGTTGTTATGTGCATTCCAAGTCCGCATTTATTGACTGGTGTATGGAATTTTCCAAAGAGTCCCGTGGTATGCTGATACAGGCCATGATGGAGGCAGACAGCAGAGAGGGGTTTTTTGAGTCCTCCCAGATGGGCAGTGTTGTTAAAATGCAGATACTGTGGGACCAAGAACAAAAAGAGCATGTGTTTGATGCAATTATCAGGAAAAAGCTGCTGAGGCGCCAGCAGGAGGAAGTGCCCCAGAGATTGGCAGCAGCAATGGGACCTGCGCTGAATCTGGATCATGAGGAAGTCCATGTGGAGAGTATTCTCTTTCTGGCATATGCAGTTGTGAGAAATGAGGCCTGCAGAAAAACGCTGATGGAATATGCAAAAAGGGAAGGGGAAAAATGCTATGAAGCATATAAAGAGTCCAAGTTTAGAGCGTCCGCCTTCCCATCCTGGTTTCTCGTGGATGACAGACTTCCGGCAAGCATGGCAGTCGGACTGATAGAGCGGATACGTCAGGAATATAAGACACAGCAGTGCTGTGCACTCAGGGAAAACAGGCTATATAAAAGTCTTATGAAAATTCTGGAAGAAGGTCACAGAAATTTGAAAAACCAGTTAAAAAAGGCAGAATACATAGATGGCGGCATGTTTCAAAAAATAGTTAAAAACAGCAATGATATGGTATTGGCAGCAGCGGAGATGATGGTGCTTTTGATAATGGCCGAAGAATCGGAAGTTCCTGTACATGAGGATTATGATTTCTATCTGGGGCTTCAGATGCTCTTGACTTATGAAGGGGATTTGGAAAAATCACCGGAATTGGAAGACACGGATAATAGGGGCAGAAGACTGCACAGACATCTTCAGAAAGAACACCTGCAGATGGAATCCTACTATATCTGTTATTATCTTGATGGGGCAGTGGAGAAAGAAAACGAGTTGGATCTGGAGTTGGTCTTTGCGTATTTTCATCTGAATCTGAGAATGCTGACGGGAATTGAGCTGGAGCAGAAGGATGTGGATTTTCTCTGTTCTCTGGCAGAAGATATGAAATGGGAGGATTATAAACAAATACTACTTACTGCAACCCTGTGCAAATATATCCACAGGCTGCAGCAGTTATGTGAAGAGCACAATCCGGAGGAACGCCGCTACCTGCAGCGCAGAGCCGAAAAAGACAAGGATACTATGCTCATTGAAATAGAAAACCTGCAAAGCAGGACAGAATACCTGGAACAAAAGAAAAAAGAGCTGGAAAAACATCTGGAGCAAAGCGAAACAGAGAAAGTAAAGCTTAGGACCCGGCTCCAAAGCGCGGAGGAAAAGAATGCGCTGGAGCGGGATGAGCTCATCAGTCTGCGTAACTATATTTTTCAGTGCATACAGGCAGAAGAAAAGCCAAAACAGGAGGAGGCCCACAGCAATGATGAGTATGCAGAGCTGATGAAAGGTGAAAAAATGCTTATAATCGGCGGGCATGCAAACTGGCAGAAGAAGATGAAACAACACCTCCCCCACAGCCAGTTTTTATCTTCCGACAATCTGCATTTTGACAATTCTGTACTATACTGCAAAAAATATCTTGTATTCAACACAGACATGATGAAGCATGGATTATACTATAAAATCACAGGTCAAAGAAAAAAAGGGCAGAAAATCCTCTATGTCCATGGAAATAACATAACCAAAAGCCTGCAGGAACTAAAGCGTCAGATACCATAAGGCAGCCGGATAACAACCCGGAATCCCCCTGATTCCCCGTGTGAAACCTCCATGCCTCCCCCATGCACCTCGGCGATCTGTCTCACCAGCATCAGCCCCAGCCCCTGTCTCTGATTTCCTGCCTCCCTGTCGCAAACCATATCGTGCGGTACATTCCGTATCCGCTCAAGCTCCTCATCCGATACCCCGGCACCGTTGTCCTACACTGCGATCCTGCAGGTTTCACCTGCCTTTGCTTGTTTTCATGGCAGCTTTGTCTTCCATCTGCAGAAACATGTGGATAGCCCTTGGGATCGGAGTCACCTGCAGCGGAAACGATCATATTGGTATATATAGGAGTAATGCTGCTTGGAAGTATTTTCACCGTCTTCGCTTATACAAGAGGAGATCAGGAACAATCTAATGAAAATATGCCTGCTTGTCCACAGCATTTACGGGGCCGGAGGCGTAGTGCTGCTTGGTGTGATGGGCGTGACCAAATTTTTATAGGCAGCAGGCAGGTCCTTTACAAACAGGAGAATTTCAGATAAGATAAAAGAAAACCGCCTTTGGCGATAGGAGTTTTGCTTGACTTTGTAATGCGGTCTGACGGTCCATGCAGTGAAGGCGCAGGCCTGCCGAATCCTTACAAATAACCACACAGTTGAAAAAGCTTAAATGATCGGGAGCAGTCAAATGAGAATAGCCGTTTTATCTGATACCCACGGGCTTCTTCGCCCTGAGGTGATGGAAATTGTGAATACCTGTGATGTGGTTCTCCACGGCGGGGATATCAATACGCAGAAAATTGTGGATGAACTGTCTAAAGATAAGCCCCTCTATATTGTCAGAGGCAACAATGACAAGGAATGGGCGGAACATATACCGGGGTCCCTTCGTTTTGAACTGGACGGCTTCGGTTTCTATATGGTACACAACAAAAAAGAGATTCCTCTGGATTTGACAGGTGTGGATGTGGTGGTCTTTGGGCATTCCCACAAATATCTGGAGGTACGAAAAGACGGACGTCTTTTTCTCAATCCGGGAAGCTGTGGAAAGCGGCGGTTTAACCAGGATATTACCATGGCGGTTTTGGAGTTAAAAGACAGAGAGATAGAGGTACATCGGATAGAAATCCCCCATTCGGAGCCGGTCATCCATGCACCCCGGGAAAAGGATATCCGAAAAACCGTGGAATATATCAGCAAAGGTATGAAAAAAGGGGAATCCATAAAATATATGGCAGAAAAATACGGCTGTACTTTGGGTTTTACGGAACAGGTCTGCCGTATTATCACCACACACCCCGGTGTGACGGGGGAGGGAATCCTGAATAAAATGGAAGTCAACCGGATACAAAATCCCCCTTGCAAAGCCCCCCTTATTGATGATACAATAGCATAAGCATCCGTCTGCCACCGGGTAGACGGGAAAATGCCTGAATACATTCCGGTAGGTCATGGAAGGAATGTATTTGGGCATTTTTTTATCTTAAATTACAAGGAGACAGGTTATGCAGAAACAAATAAGCAAAGAATTTTATAAATACATATCCCTGAACGTTCTGGGAATGCTGGGACTGTCCTGTTACATTCTGGCAGATACATTTTTCATCTCAAAACGGCTGGGAGCAGATGGTCTGACCGCTTTGAACCTGGCTATTTCCGTATACAGTATTATTAACGGGCTGGGGCTGATGCTGGGAATCGGAGGGGCCACCCGTTTTGCCATCTGCCGGGCACAGGGAGAGAAAGAGAAGGGAAACCAGGTCTTCGCTGTCTCGGCTGCGGCGGGGATGGCAGTGGGGATAGTTCTCTTGATCATTGGGCTTGCAGGCTCGGACGCCGTGGCAGGAATGCTGGGGGCTGAGGGGAATATACAGACAATGACAGGGGGGTACCTGAAGACAATTTTGGTATTTGCTCCATTTTTTATTATGAACAACATACTCATTGCGTTTGTCAGGAACGACGGCAGCCCCCGTCTCTCCATGGCTGCTATGCTGACCGGGAGTTTTTCTAATATAGTGCTGGATTATGTGTTTTTATTTCCCTGTAATATGGGAATATTTGGGGCTGCCCTTGCAACCGGATTTGCACCGGTTATCAGTTTAGGGCTATTGTCCCTGCATTTTATCAGGGGGAAAAATCAGTTTACCTGGAGTTCGCCTATGGGGGCACTGTACTGCCGGGTACGTGATATCTGCAGTCTGGGAATATCTGCGTTTATCAATGAATTGTCCTCCGCTGTTGTGCTCATTGTGTTTAATCTGCTGATCCTGCATCTGGCAGGGAATACAGGGGTGGCAGCTTACGGGATTGTTGCTAATCTGGCACTGGTGGCTGTGTCTGTGTTTACCGGAATCTCCCAGGGCAGTCAGCCGCTTATCAGCCGTTTTTACGGGGAGGGCAGGAAGAAGGAGAGTGCCGCTGTGTTTGTTCGTGCCGCCATATTGGCAGGAGCTGTGGGGATTTTCTTCAGTGCTGCTGCGTTTGCTTTTACCACAAACCTGGTAGGCATTTTTAACGGGGAAGGGAATCGTGAACTGGCAGAGATTGCATTTTGGGGACTGAGGCTGTATTTTCTGGGCTTTTGCCCGGCTGGTGTTAACATTGTGGCAGCCGCTTATATGGGGGCAGTGGAAAAGGGAAGAGAGTCCTTTGCCATTGCCTTTGTAAGGGGCGTTGCAGCCATACTGTTTTTTGCGTTTTTTCTGTCTTTTATTTGGAAGATGGACGGTATCTGGCTGGCATTTCCGGCTGCGGAGATTTCCACATTGCTGCTGACCGCACGGTTTTTAAAAAGATATAAAAAAACGGCTCTACCGTCGGTTGAAAAATAAAAAGAAACTCAAATATCCCGTTATTGCTGACGCGGATAAGCCGGGGTATGATTAGGACAGAAAAATGACCCAAGGCAGGGAAAATGAGGAGAACACATCATGCTGGACAGTGTAAAAATCGGAGGTTTTATTTCCAGAAAGAGAAAAGAGATTGGGATGACACAGCAGCAGCTTGCCGACCGGGAGATATGATCACTCTGAGATCCATGCAATATGATATTAGGCGGATAGCAGCTACCCAAGGGGTTAGGAAGGCCGTCCGCCTTTTCAGATATTGGAATTTTATCTTTTCTGGATCAGTACGCTGTGGCCTTTCTTTTTCAGCCAGGTGATGGTATCCGCAATGGTCTGAAACAGGTCTCTTGGTTTGAAACCCAGTTCAGAGGTGGCTTTTGTGTGGTCAAAACGGTCATTGCTCTGTAAGGTATACAGAGAGTACCGGGTGTACAAAGGGCGCCGTTTTTGGATCCGGCAGATAACGCCGATCAGAGGTGCCGTTATTTTTGCCATCCACATAGGGAGGACCGGCAGGCGTCTGCCGCCGCATAGCATTTTAACCATTCTAAGTACATCTTTTATCTCATAGTGGCGGTTTGAGAGAATGTAACATTCTCCTTTCTTTCCCCGTTCCAGTGCTGCCAGGCACCCGGCAGCTACATCCCGGACATCCACAAGATCGTAACCGCCGTTTACACAGGCCGGAAGGCGTCCTTCTATATAATCTGTAACCATCTGCACCAGATGATTGCCGGAGGTGTCAAAGGGCCCCAGGATTCCCGATGGATGGACAACCACGGCATCCAGGCCTTTTTGGACAGCATCCAGTACCGCTTTTGTGGCCTCGGCTTTTGTTTTGGCATAGGCTCCTTTCACCAGATCGGGGGAAAAGTCTGTTGTCTCATGCAGGACTTTCAGTTTATTCTGCTCCGGGATCGCATGTACGGAGCTTACATAGAGAAGCCTCTTTACTTTGTATTGGAAGCAGAGGGAGATGATATTTTTTGTTCCGTTTACATTAACATCGTATAATTCCGGTGTGACATTCTCAGCAATGGAAATCATGCCGGCAGTATGTATGACAGACAGCTCCCGGCATCCGGCATCTTCAAAAAGGGGCCGCATACTTTCCGGATCTCTTACATCGCCGTGGAAATACCGGACACCGGGAATATCCGGTGCGGTTTTTCCGGGAATAAGAAGTCCCCGCACCGTCCGGTTTTGTTTTCTTAACAGGCGGATAATGGTACTGCCCAGGTGACCGTCCGCCCCGGTGACAAGATATAGTGTTTTCATAAGGAAACATCTCCTTTTTACATACAGATATTGTATCTCTTTCTACTATTTATTATAATGAGTGGATAACAGGAAAACAATCGGCAGATTTCGGCCATTTGGATAGTTATTGAACAGATTTGGCGAAAGTGTCGGATATGATAAAAAGGAGGTCTTTCTATGGGAAAATCAGGCGACCAGCGGACCAGAATGACGAAACAGTTCATCAGAAATGCATTTATGGATCTTCTCAGCAGGAAACCCATACAAAGCATTTCCATCAGAGAGTTGTGTGGGATCGCCGGCATTAACAGGGGTACGTTTTATACCCATTATAAAGACATCTATGATTTGCTGGAGCAGATTGAGAAGGAGATGACCAGAGAGATTGAAAAAGCGTTGGAACCGCTTCTGTCAGAGGAAAATAAGGAACTGACCCCACTGAAGATCACTACGGAAATTTTCCGCTGCTTAAAGGAAAACGCGGATTTATGCACTGTGACTTTGGGAGATTACGGGGATAAAACCTTTGCGGTACGGCTGCTCAGTCTGGGACGGGAGAAATGCGTGGAAGCTTATTCCCGTTTCTTTGCTCTGGCCACACCTAAGGAAATAGAGTATTTCTATGCATTTGCAAGTGCCGGGTGTATCGGCCTTTTGGAGGAATGGCTCAGAGAGGGCATGGTGACAGAGGCAGAGGAGATCGCGGCCATGGCTGAGGATATGATGATGTATGGGGTTGGATGCCTGAAAAAAGGATAATATGTTAAGGAAGAGATTGTACACGGTGCAGTCTCTTTTTGTATGAATTACAGTACAATTTTACAACTGTCTTGTCAGATGTAAAGGAAAGTTGTATAATGTTAAAAATTCTTAAAATCGAGGAGGAGAAACCGTGGATTCCATTTATCGGGAAATCGAGGAACTGAAGAAAGAGAAGGACGCAGTGATCCTTGCCCATTACTATGTGCCGGGAGAGGTGCAGGCATGTGCAGATTATATCGGAGATTCTTTTTATCTGAGCAAGATTGCCACAAAGCTGGAAGCCGGCACCCTGGTTTTTGCCGGTGTGACCTTCATGGGAGAGAGTGCAAAAATACTGAATCCAAAGAAGACCGTACTTATGCCGGATACTACAGCAGATTGCCCTATGGCCCATATGGCGGATGTTCATAAGATTGAAAATATGAGAGAAGAATATGAAGATCTGGCAGTTGTCTGCTATATCAATTCCAGTGCCGCGTTAAAGACATATTCGGATGTATGTGTGACTTCCTCCAACGCAGTGGAGATTGTAAAGAAGCTGCCTAACAAAAATATCTTTTTTATTCCGGATGAAAACCTGGGAAGTTATGTGGCGAAGCAGGTACCGGAAAAAAATGTGATTCTCAATGACGGTTACTGTTATGTACATAAAGAAGTGAAGAAAGAGCAGGTGGAGGAAATGAAACGCCTGCATCCCGGTGTGGAGTTTTTAGTGCATCCTGAGTGCACCAAGGAAGTCCTGGAGCTTGCCGATCATATCGGAAGCACATCAGGTATTATTGACTATGCCACAAAGAGTGAAAGAAAGGAATTTATGATCGGAACAGAGAACGGCGTGCTGTATGAACTGCAGCAGAAGAATCCGGACAAGAAGTTCTATACCGTTCCCGGCGGACAGACCTGCGCCGCAATGAAAAAGGTGACGCTGGAGAAGGTACGTGACTGCCTGAAATATAATAAGGGAGAGGTAAGCGTGGATGACAGCCTCCGAAGCCGGGCAAATGTGCCGTTGAACCGGATGCTGGAGACTGCAAAGTAGATGGAACCCGTTAGTCCTTTCAGGAGGGACTGACTGCGGAAGGAAAGAAGGTCTAGGAGAAAATGAAAAGAGAAAAAACAGATATCGTGATCGTCGGCACAGGTGTTGCGGGACTTTTTGCAGCCCTTCATCTGCCAAAAGAGAAACAGATATTGATGCTGACAAAGGATGACTTGGAGAACAGTGATTCTTTTCTGGCACAGGGAGGCATCTGTGTCCTGCGGGATGAAAATGACTATGATCTGTTCATGGAGGATACCCTGAAGGCCGGACACTATGAGAACCGGAGGGAATCCGTGGATGTGATGATACGTTCCTCCAGAGCGGTGATCGGGGAACTGATGGCCTGCGGTGTGGATTTTAACCGCAGGGAAGGAGAGCTTGCCTATACCAGAGAAGGCGCCCATTCCCAGCCCAGGATTTTGTATCACAAGGATATCACAGGAAAAGAGATCACCACCAGACTGCTGGAGGCTGTTCAGAAGCTCCCCAATGTAAAAATTTTGACACGGACAACCATGATTGATATACTGGAGGAGAATAATCGGTGTTATGGTATTGTGGCCCGGAAAGAAGACGGCAGTGTGTTTGGAGTCACTGCCCAGGATACGATCTGGGCTTGCGGGGGAATCGGCGGACTTTATGAGCATTCCACCAATTTCCCACACTTGACCGGTGACGCCCTGGCAATAGCACTGAAACATGGTATCGAGCTGGAGCATCCGGATTACGTGCAGATTCACCCTACAACCTTATATTCCAGGAAACCGGGGCGCCGATTCCTTATATCCGAATCCGTGCGCGGGGAAGGTGCCAGATTATACAATGCCAATATGGAACGTTTTGCCAATGAGGTTCTGCCGCGGGATGTCCTTGCGGACGCCATCCACAGACAGATGGAAATAGACCACAAGCCTTATGTGTGGCTGGACATGCGCCCTCTTGGGGAAGAAGAGATCACGTCTCATTTTCCGAATATTTTTGAACGGTGCCTGGAGGAAGGGTACGATGTGAGGAAAGAGTGTATTCCTGTGGTGCCTGCACAGCATTATTTTATGGGCGGCGTGAAAGTGGACCTGGACAGCAGGACCACGATGGAAAATCTCTACGCAGCAGGAGAGACAAGCTGTAACGGTGTTCACGGAGCCAACCGTCTGGCCAGTAATTCCCTGCTGGAAAGCCTGGTATTCGCAAAACGTGCGGCTCTGCGAATTTCTGCCCGTGAAGTACAGGAAAATGGAGAGATGTGCCAGGAAAGGGCAGCTATGCTTCTGACAAAAGCAGAGAGAGAAGGTTTTCCAAGGCAGGAAGAGCTTCAGAGAATGTATGGCGAGAGTGTTTTGAAAGAAATCGAAAGGGTGAAAAAAGCGGGATGAATCAGATTACAATGAAATTAAATGCAGACCATCTTATTATGCAGGCTCTGCAGGAGGATATCACAAGTGAGGATATTACCACCAATGCGGTGATGCGGGAAGCGTGTCCGGGCGAGGTACAACTTATCTGTAAACAGGACGGAGTGGTTGCCGGACTTGATGTTTTTAAACGGGTATTTGAGCTGCTGGATGAAAAGACGGAAGTAAAATTCTATGTAAAAGACGGAGAACGGGTGAAGAGCGGCCAGCTTATGGCAGCACTGCACGGGGATATCCGTGTGCTTCTCTCCGGGGAACGTGTGGCTTTGAACTATCTGCAGAGAATGAGCGGGATTGCCAGCTACACAAGACAGATTGCTGATTTGCTTGCGGGAAGCAAGACAAAGCTCCTTGATACCAGAAAGACAACGCCGAATATGCGCATCTTTGAAAAATATGCAGTCAAAGTGGGCGGCGGCTATAATCACAGATACAACCTGTCTGATGGGATTTTATTAAAGGACAATCATATTGGGGCAGCAGGGAGTGTGAGAAAAGCCGTGGAAATGGCAAAGGAGTATGCTCCTTTTGTGCGCAAGATCCAGGTGGAAGTGGAGAATCTGGATATGGTGAAGGAGGCCGTGGAAGCAGGGGCTGATATCATCATGCTTGACAATATGACTCCGGAGATGATGAAGGAAGCGATCCGGATCATTGACGGAAAAGCGGAAACTGAGTGTTCCGGCAATGTGACCAGGGAAAATGTGGAGAGGCTGGTATCTATCGGCGTGGATTATATTTCCAGCGGGGCCTTGACCCATTCCGCGCCTATCCTGGACATTTCTTTGAAAAACCTGCATCCTGTATCCTGTTAAGCCGGCGAGTGCTGCCCGGGAGTATGGAATTACAGGATGTGGAAAAGATATATGATAAGGACAGCGAGAAAGGATCAGTGGAGGATGAACGGCGAAAAACGCAGACAGGAAATTTTAGAATATATCAGGCGCAGCCCGGAACCTGTTTCCGGCACAAAGCTGGCACAGCGGTTCCAGGTCAGCCGCCAGGTGATCGTGCAGGATATTGCACTTTTACGGGCACAGGATCAGGATATTCTTTCCACACACCGGGGGTATGTATTTCACGCACCGGTGTTTGCGAGCCGTGTGTTTTATGTATGCCATAAGGACAGTGAGATTATGGAAGAGCTGAATCTGATCGTAGACTGCGGAGGCAAGGTGGAGGATGTGTTCATATGCCATGAGGTTTACGGCCAGCTTCGGGCTGAACTGTCTGTTGACTCCAGAAAAAAAGCTGCAGAGTTTGTAAAAGGCATTCAGGGCGGAAAATCCAGTCCTTTGAAGAACATAACATCCGGCTATCATTATCACACGGTTCTTGCGGACAGTGAGCAGACTCTGGACGAGATAGGGGCAGAACTTATGAAACGCGGTTTTCTGGCTAAGGCGGGAACAAAAATATCATAACCGGGAATACAGGAAAAGGGGCAGAGAGATATGCGCGAACAGCTCACTGAGAGTGATGTAAAGAAAATCCAGGAGGAGATCGAATACCGGAAGCTGGTGGTCAGAAAGGAAGCCATAGAGGCTGTCAAGGAGGCCAGGGCACAGGGAGACCTGAGTGAAAATTTTGAATACTATGCGGCAAAGAAAGACAAGAATAAGAACGAAAGCCGTATCCGGTATCTGGAAAGAATGCTGAAGACAGCCGCTATTGTAAAGGACAACTCCGGAAGTGATGAGGTGGGTATCAACAATGTGGTGGAAATTTTCTATGAGGAGGAGGACGAGACGGAGACATACAAACTGGTAACGTCCATCCGGGGCAACTCTCTTGACAATAAGATCAGTATAGAATCGCCTCTTGGAAAAGCCATCCGGGGTCACCGGGAGGGAGAACGGGTCATGGTGAAGGTCAATGACACGGTGAGTTATCCGGTGGTGATCAAATCTATTGTAAAGACAACAGAAGACGAGGATGACCAGATCAGGAGTTTTTAAGGCTGGCCGGCCAATCGAGGGCCGGCCTTTTTCTGATCGGTAATGATAAACCAGACGATCAACAGAAAAATCTCTGTTCGTTTGAAATGACATAAACGATGATATTTGCCATACCCAGTAAGAAAGTTATAATACCTGTAGCAAATCCACGACTATTCTTTATTTTCATATTCCAAATCCTCCATTTCTTTATTTTCCTTTAGACAGCATAAATCCTCGACCGTTGTGCCAAATACTTGGGCCATTCGGTAGGCAAGCATAAGGGACGGACTGTATTGTTCCTTTTCAATAGAAATGATCGTCCGGTTCGACACATGAACAAGCTCTGCGAGCTGCTGCTGGGTTAATCCTCTGGATATTCGTAATTCCCGTACTTTTGTTTTCATATTCCACCCACCATCTATGTGAAGTAAGCTTCGTATGAAGCTAACTTCATAATATGACAGGAGGTCAAAGAATGTGAATATTAATATGAAATGAACTTTATATAGGCATAAAACCAAAAGTAAACGTAAAAAAGACTCTAGTCCTTTTTCTGGAGTGGAAAATGCATTATAATATGAAATATACCCTGAAGGGCATCCCGTAACTTATGCAGCAGGATGAGTTTTGGGATTTGGTTATCTGTTGAGAGATGTACCGGTACCGGCAGGATGAATTTCCGGTAAGACTTTGCAGTAATATGGATAAACAGGTTTGCCTGTAAGCCATTGTGTCAGTATACCGGCAATAGTGAAAGTGAGGAAAGCAAAATGACAGAGAGAGAAATTTTAAGGCATGTGGATCATACGCTTTTAAAAGCATATGCTTCCTGGGAGGAAATACAGAGATTGTGTGATGAGGCTGTCTGCTACGATACTGCCTCGGTCTGCGTTCCACCCTGTTATGTAAAAAGAATTCATGAAACTTACGGGGAGAAGATCAATATCTGCACCGTTATCGGTTTTCCCCTGGGCTACAGTACCACAAAGGCAAAGGCAGCGGAGACGGAACAGGCGCTTCAGGACGGTGCGGCAGAGGTGGATATGGTTATCAATATCACGGATGTTAAGAACGGGGATTTTGATGCTGTGCAGAGGGAAATCCGCACATTAAAAGAAATTGCAGGTGAAAAGATCCTAAAAGTGATCATTGAAACCTGTTATCTCACAAAAGAAGAGAAGACAGCCATGTGTCATGCAGTGACAAAGGCAGGTGCGGATTATATCAAGACCTCCACAGGATTTGGAACCGGGGGTGCGGTTCTGGAGGATATCCTGCTTTTCAAAGAGCACATTGGAAGAAATGTAAAAATAAAAGCAGCCGGAGGAGTGAGAAGTGTGGAGGACATGGAGGCATTTTTGGAAGCAGGATGTGACAGGATCGGAACGAGCTCTGCAGTCAAATTGATTCAGGGGCAGGAGACAAAGGGATATTAATGGAGCAGAAGTATCTGTATCAGGCGCTGCCTTTTCTGCGGGAGCTGGATAAGAGAAGGCGGGAACTTTTTGAGGCGTATTTCGAGACGGCTCCGGTTTGGCTCATGGATTCGTTTCAGATAGAGGTGCTGGAAAAGGGCATTACTTTTGTCAGGGAGAACACACCTGTGGATACGGTTTATATTGTGGGGAAAGGAAGTATTCGGGCAGTGGATTACCGGATCTATGGCATTGCCTATGATTTTATGCGGTTTGACGGTGTGTATGCCATGGGCGGAATGGAAGTGATCATGGATCTGAGTGAATACCGGACAACACTGGAGACAGTGACAGAGTGCACGGTGATAAAGATTCCCAGAGCGAAATTTGAGCGATGGCTGAAAACGGATATCCGTGCCCTGAAACAGGAGGCAAAGCTTATGGGAGAGTATTTGCTGGAGCAGGGGCGGAACAGCAGGGCGTATTTGTTTCTGCAGGGAGCTGACAGGCTTGCCATGCTTTTTACAGAGCGGTATCAGCGTTATGCGAAGCAGGATGTTTACCGGATTAGAAGCACGAGGCAGGAATTGGCAGAGGCTTCGGGCTTGTGTGTGAAGACGATCAACCGGGCAGTTAAGAAGTTTCAGGAAGAGGGACTGATATCCAGGGAAGGCAATTCTATTTTGATAAGCAGAGAACAGTATGAGAGGATGCAGGCCATGGTTTCCTCCGTGGTTGAACAGGAATGAAAGGAAGGGTGAAATTATGAATCAGGCAGAGGAAAAGTTATTCAGGTGTTTGGAAAGTGTTAAGAAGAGGACAGGATTTAAGCCGGAGGTGGCGCTGGTACTGGGATCCGGACTGGGAGATTATGCGGATGGGATCCGGATCGGGGATACCGTGGATTATAAGGATATTGAGGGATTTCCGACCTCCACAGTGGAGGGGCATAAGGGAAGATTTGTATTCGGATATGTGGGGAAGGTGCCTGTGGTGATCATGCAGGGACGTGTGCATTATTATGAAGGATATCCCATGTCGGATGTGGTGCTTCCTGTGAGACTGATGGGGCTTTTGGGGGCGAAAAAGCTGATTCTCACCAATGCGGCAGGAGGAGTGAATTTTGATTTTGAACCCGGGGATTTTATGCTGATCCGTGACCATATCACCACAGCGGTGCCCAGTCCTTTGATCGGGGGAAATATGGATAAATTGGGGCCAAGATTTCCGGATATGAGTGAGGTTTACAGTGTCCGGATGCAGAAAGTGGTGAAGGAGGCGGCATGTAAGCTGGGGATTTCTCTGAAAGAAGGGGTTTATATGCAGTTTAGCGGACCGAATTATGAGACTCCGGCGGAAATTCGTATGTGCAGAGTGTGGGGGGCTGATGCGGCAGGGATGAGTACCGCATGTGAAGCTATGGCTGCACGGCATATGGGGATGGAAGTGTGCGGGATTTCCTGTATTACGAATCAGGCTGCGGGGATGGGCAAGAAGTTGGATCATGCGGAGGTGCAGGAGACGGCGGATAGGGTTTCGCGGGAGTTTGCGGGGCTGGTTACGGAGGTTATTGGGGGGATTTAGGGATTGTGAGGGGGGGAATGTTGTGGGGCGGATTACGGCGTATGGATTACGGCGGACGGCGGACGGCAGGCGAGACGGCGCTGCAGGGGCGGGAGGCAGAGATACAGCCTGGCTCCTGGCTGCGCTCCCCTCAGCTAACTTGCTCCCAGCTGCTAAATTCGTCGGCAATGGCCTCCTCATTAATCAGCTGGGGCAAGTGGATCTTCGGCTCGCTCCGCTTGACACTCGCCAGCCTGTATCTCTGCCTCCCGCCCCTGCAGCGCCGCCTCGCCTGCCTGGGGTTGGAACGCGGAACATAAGGCTGCCTAAAGGATAGGGATTGGAGTGCGGAACGTAAGGCTGCGGAGGGGACAGGGTGCCGCCCTTAGGGGTGGATGGGGGGGAGGGTTAGGGTGGTTTAGGGTGCCTTTGGGGGTGCTGGTTATTTGGAGGCGTAGGCGGGACCGTAGTGGAGGCGGATGCGTTGGCAGCAGTTTTGAAGGCCGTAGCTGGTTGTGGGGACCAGGGTATGGGATGTTAATAGTTGATTGAGTTCTTTTTGACGGTCTTGGGGGATCCTGAAGGAGAATATCTGGTAACTGCCCCTCCTTTCCGGCCGAATTTTTAAGCAGATAAGTTTGTCTCCCATAAAAATATGACATACCGTGTCATGTTTTATATGTTATACTGGCATTAGTTCAGAAAGGAAATGGGAAAATTATATGGATATTATTACACTTACAAAGGAAAACCTGGAAAAGGAGCATATCTGCTGTGCGATCTCCAACAATAAGGACTGTCAGGTGGCGGCAAAGAAGGAATGGATCTCCCAGCAGCTGGATGCTGGTTTGATGTTCAAAAAATGTGATGTGCGGGGGAAATGTTTTATTGAATACATTCCTGCGGAGAACGCGTGGGCTCCGGTTTTGGCAGAGGATTACATGTACATTGACTGTCTGTGGGTTTCAGGAAAATTCAAGGGGCTAGGGTATTCTAATCTCCTTTTGGACGAATGCATCAGGGACAGCAAGGCAAAAGGAAAAAAGGGACTGGCAGTTCTCTCCTCCCCTAAAAAAATGCCATACTTGTCTGATCCCGGCTATCTCCGTTATAAAGGATTTATCACTGCGGATACGGCTAAGCCGTATTATGAGCTGCTTTATCTGCCTTTTGAGGAGAATGCGGAAAAGCCACAGTTTAGGGAACAGTCAAAATCCCCGCACACAGAGCAGGAGGGATTTGTTCTATATTATACGCATCAATGTCCTTTTACCGCAAAATATGTACCGCTCATTGAGAATTTGGCACAAAACAAAGGGGTGCCATTCCAGGCTATACGTTTTAAGACGAAAGAGCAGGCACAAAATGCCCCGGCACCTTTTACGTCATACAGCCTTTTTTATAATGGAGCTTTTTTGACAAATGAAATTTTATCTGAAAAGAAATTTGAAAAGATTCTTGCAGAGTAACGACTTCGCTGGTCATCGTATTTACTGCGCTGACCGTGAGAACAAGTCCAACAGCCAGGCAAAATCCCATTGCCCATGGCGATCGTCAATTCTAATAGTCAGTTCAAGGGCCGCTGCCGGGGTTTGAGGCAGCGGTTTGTGAATCTATAAGCCTGTATTTCTGGCGTCAGAAAATTTTACATAGATTTTACAAAACCCCAATAAAAGATTTTACATACCTCCCCTACAATAAGGACAGAATAAAAGGTAATATGTTGTTACTGCTCACTGCCACGATCCCTCGAAGCGTGCTGCTGAGAACGGAGTGAACCGTAACGAAGTTTGCCTTGCTACAAAAGGAAAAGGAGAAAAAGTATGGATTTCTTTAGTATTTTAACCTTAGTCGGTGGTTTGGCTTTGTTTTTATACGGAATGAATGTCATGGGTGACGGTCTGGCCAAGGTATCAGGCGGCAAGATGGAGAGGATTCTGGAAACACTGACCTCAAACCCCTTAAAAGCCGTGGGACTGGGAGCCGCTGTCACTGCGGTCATTCAGTCTTCATCAGCAACAACAGTCATGGTTGTAGGATTCGTTAACTCCGGCATCATGAAGCTCTCTCAGGCAGTGGGTGTTATCATGGGTGCCAATATCGGTACAACAATTACATCCTGGATTCTGAGTCTTTCCGGAATTCAGAGTGATAACTTCTTTATACAGCTTTTCAAACCATCAACATTTTCACCCGTCCTGGCTATTGTGGGTGTAGCTTTCCTTATGTTTGCCAAAAGTGAGAAGAAAAAAGATATTGGCATGATATTTATTGGATTTGCTGTACTTATGTTTGGTATGGAGAGTATGAGCAGCGCTGTGAAGCCACTGGCGGACGTACCGGAATTCACCGGTATTCTGACACAGTTTTCCAACCCGATCCTGGGCATGATCGCAGGTACGGTCCTCACAGCAGTTATCCAGAGTTCTTCCGCGTCTGTGGGTATTCTGCAGGCACTCTGTGTGACAGGGGCGGTGAGCTTTGACGTTGCCATCCCCATTATCATGGGACAGAATATCGGTACTTGTGTGACCGCGCTTCTCTCCGCTGTGGGAGCTAAAAAGAATGCTAAACGTGCGGCTATGGTACATCTGTACTTTAACGTGATCGGTACGGTTACATTCATGATCCTTTTCTATGCACTTAACTCTTTTATCCATTTTGGATTTATGGGACATGCGGCAAATGCGGCAGGTATTGCGATCGTGCATACCACATTCAATGTTTTTGCCACTTTGGTCCTGCTGCCATTCTCCAGAGGCCTGGAAAAGCTTGCCACCCTTACGATCCGGGACAAAGAGGAGGAGGCGAAAGCATCCCCACAGGATATTCAGACACAGCTTTTAGATGTGCGTTTTCTTGATAAACCAGCGTTTGCCATGGAGCAGAGCCGCCACGTGGTGGACAGTATGGCGAGAGATGCACAGGAGTCCCTGCGCAAAGCCCTGTCTCTGATTGATAATTACGATGAGAATGGGGCGGAGGATGTGGTCAGCCTGGAAGACCATGTGGACCGCTATGAGGATGCGCTGGGAACGTATCTGGTAAAATTAAGCCAGAAAGACCTGAATCAGAAGGACAGTCATGACTTGTCCATTATGCTCCACTGCATCGGTGACTTTGAGCGCATTTCTGACCATGCGGTAAATATTATGCAGTCAGCAAAGGAGATGTATGCAAAAAACATGAAATTTTCAGATAAGGCAATACAGGAACTGCACGTGATAGCCAAGGCTGTTGAGGATATCTTTGATTCTGCCTACAAAGTATTTGCAGGGCAGGACCAGGAGCTGGCAAAAAGTGTGGAACCCCTTGAACAGGTAATAGATGAGCTGAATATGGAGCTGAAAGCCCGCCATATCCGCAGGCTCAGGGAAGGCAAATGTACCATTGAACAGGGCTTTGTCCTTTCTGATATCACAACCAGTCTGGAGAGGATTGCAGACCACTGCTCCAACATTGCAGTCTGTATCACTCAGGTTCCGGATGATGCGTTTGATACCCACAGCTATCTGGAGCATATGAAGCGTGAGGATAACTCCGAGTTCCAGCGGGTAATGGAACTTTCCCGCAGTCATTATCAGCTTCCATAAATTTTTCTTGTGCGCTCCCTGAAAAATGCGTATACTGTCTATAGAATAGGATGGCAGGAGAAGGGAGCGCATATGATTTATTGTGTGGAGGATGAAAGAAATATTCGGGAACTTCTTGTATATACACTGGGCACTACCGGATTTCAGGCAAAGGGATTATGTGATGGAAAAGAACTGTTTGCAGCACTGGAGGGTGAGATTCCGGAGCTGATACTTCTGGATATTATGCTGCCCGGTGACGACGGGTATGAGATTCTGGAAAAATTGAAAAAAGAGCACAAAACCAGAGATATCCCTGTTATTATGGTAACTGCCAAGGAGGCGGAATACGATAAGGTGAGAGGGCTGGACGGCGGGGCGGATGACTATATTACCAAACCCTTTGGTATGATGGAATTTATCTCCCGGGTCAGGGCAGTGCTCCGCAGAAGTAAAAAGCAGTATCAGGACAAAATCCTGCGCTGTGAAGATCTCTCCGTAAATGTGGACAGGCATGAAGTGCTGGATGGGCAGCGGAGAGTGGAACTGACACTGAAAGAATTTGAAATGCTCCGCTATCTGATGGAGAATCAGGGAATCGTGCTGAGCCGTGACAGACTGCTGGAACATATCTGGGGATATGACTTTGACGGTGAGACAAGGACAGTGGATGTACATATCCGGACACTGCGGCAGAAGCTGGGAGACTGCGGAAACCTGATTGAGACCATCCGGGGAGTGGGCTATCGGATTGGAGATGGAAGATGAAACAACGTATACTGAACCACGTAGGGATCATGGTGGTTCTTTCCGTGATACTGACCTTTTTCGCGGCCAGTGCTGTTATGTACGGGAAATACAATCATTATATGAAGCAGGATGTCAGGAATGAAGTCCAGTACATCCGCTACGCGGTGGAGAATACGGGGGAGGAGTATCTGAACAAAACCACAGGTGATTTGACTACAAGCCGTATTACCCTGGCAAGGCCTGACGGGACGATCCTGTATGATTCAGAAAAAGATGCATCTGATTTGGAGAACCATAAGGACAGACCTGAGATCATCCAGGCATTGGAAAAGGGGACCGGGGAAGTGGTACGGTTTTCCCAGACGCTGTCAAAACAGACCTTTTATTATGCAGTCAAACTGAATGACGGAAATATTCTGCGGGTGGCTAAGACAACAGACAGTGTTTTGTCTACCATGATGTCAAGCTTCACGCTTTTGGGGCTTTTGCTGATCGCGATTCTGGCGCTGGCTTTTTTTGTAGTCGAGAAGCAGACCAGAAGGCTGATCGCGCCCATCAATGAATTGGATCTGGAGCATCCGCTGGAAAATGTGGCGTATGAGGAACTGCGGCCTCTTTTGGATCGGGTGGATGAGCAGAATGTGCAGATCGCCAAGCAGGTAGAGGAACTGAAACAGGCGGAGCTGGTGCGAAAGGAATTTTCGGCAAATGTCTCCCATGAATTGAAGACCCCGCTCATGTCCATCTCAGGTTATGCGGAGATCATGCGTGACGGGCTGGTACAGCCTCAGGATGTGCCCGAGTTTGCAGGCAGGATTTACGATGAGGCAAGCAGGCTTACCAGCCTTGTGCAGGACATTATTGAAATCTCAAAACTGGATGAGAGCAGGAATATGCCTTTGGAAGAGGTGGATTTGTATGAGATGACCCAGGATATCTGCCAGACCCTTATGCTTCCGGCCAAAAAGAAACGGGTGACAGTTTTGATGGAAGGAAAGAACATGACAATTCAGGGGGTAAGGCACGTGTTATATGAAATGCTGTATAACCTTGTGGATAACGCCATTAAATATAATAAAGAAGGTGGATACGTGAAGGTTCTGCTCGCCCGGGAAAAAGGCGGGGTGCGGTGGAGCGTGGAGGATAACGGGATCGGTATAGCGAAAGAGGAGCAGGAGCGAATCTTTGAGAGGTTTTACCGTGTGGACAAGAGCCATTCCAGAAAGACCGGGGGAACAGGACTGGGGCTTTCCATTGTGAAGCATGGAGCCGCGCTGCATCATGCCAAGATTGTGCTGAACAGTGAGCCTGGGAAGGGCAGTAAGATAGTATTGAGATTTTAGTGGATGTAAAAGACTGAGGAGACCGCCTGTATTGGCGGGCTCCTCAATTTTGTTTTAGCGCAATATTATTTTGTTTTGCTCAGTTTCATGCTGCCGCTTACCGTGTCGATCCGGAAGTGGCTCTTGCCGGACTCGTAGGTGCGGCGGGAGTCAGAACCGGTAGTCGGGAAGTCGCTCTCCAGGTCGCCGCTTACTGTGTCATATTCCAATGTAAAACCGGAATTAGCGGGGATGTTCAGGGTTACGCTTCCGCTGGTGGTGCCTGCCTGGATATTTTCAGGGCAGGCAGCAGAGGTGATTTGTAAATCTCCCGATACACTGTCGTGCTGCACAGCAGTCAGAGAACCATCCAGGATAACGTCGCCGCTGGTAGAATTGGTAACTGCATTTTCGCTGACGATCAGATTTGTGGAATTCAGGGAGCCGCTGGTGGTGTTCGCGGAAAGAGTGTCAGACTCCACATTTTTAAGACTGATATCTCCGGACACATTATCCAGGGACAATTTTTTTGTTTTCAAATTATCCAGGTTGATATCTGAGGAGACACCATCCACAAGAATTTCCTGGAAGGAGTCCGCGTATTTCCTGGGAATCTGGATCTCCAGCTTTTTTGAAAGACCGTTGGCAAAAGCGGTTATGATATTTTTGGTAGCACCGCGGTATTCGATCAGAAGCGTGTCACCTTTCAGGTAATAGTGCAGCTGTTCTTTGGTGCTTAATTTCTGTGAAGATGTTTCTTTAACAATGACCTGATCGGTATCTGCGGCAGACAAAGTGATACTGCCGTCTAACCAGTTTACCCTTATGTTTTTTATTTTATCCGCTGGCAGTTCGGCGGGCCCGGCAGTGTATTTGCCGCTTTCCGCGTAGGTCCAGCCTCCGGAAGTGGTGTGATTGCCAAAAGGAAACAGGGTGACACTCCAGTTGCCTAAAACGCCCATAATAAGTACAACTGTCAGAATAACAGCCACAATAGACCAGGAAACTATGCGTATAACGGCAGATGTTTTTCTATTCATGGTTACCTACTTTCTCAGCTCAAAGGCTGCTCGGATGATAGACTGTACCGCAGCGGCTATCAGAAAAATGATCCAGGTTACATTCCACCGCATGGTACTGAAGCTGATAATCAAATACAGTACAGTGGCAAGACTCCATAAGGCACTGTTGACTGCCCGGAAAGTCTGGCGGCTGCCGGCGTTGTATTCCTGCCATTCTCTGAAATCATCTACGATAGTGCCGTCATTGGCAGTATCGCGGGGGCGGGTCATATTGTGAAAGAGCAGCAGACCGGTGGCAGCGGCGATCATTAGAAACATAAGGCATACGCCTACGGTATCGTGGCCTAAACTATCCGCTATGATAACAGGAACCACACATGTGATATAAAGCATAATGGCTGAGGAGAACAGGATCGCGGATTTGCGCTTCTGTTTTTTATGGCTTTCTTCATCAGGGAAGGGGTGGGGATTGTAGCCGGCAGTCAGATTTGACAGCAGCTCATCCACGTCTCCTACGCTGGCTACAGAAATATTAAAGGCTGCTTCCGGGCTTTTGCCCTCAGCCAGAAGGTCATGGTATTTGTCTATGAGGTTCTGAAGAATCTCTTCTTTCAGCTCCACTGCCTGTTTGGTGGGGGGGATTTCCCCGAATAAATTGTCCATATATTCCCTGAGTCTATTTTCCATCTTTTACTTCCTCCTTTTTTGCTTGGATCAGAACATCAATTAATTGTTTCGCGGTGTCCCACTCTTCTTTCAGACGTTCATATGTCCGTTCTCCCTCAGGGGTGATGGAATAGTATCGCCGACGGGCACCTGTCAGCTCATTGCCCCAATAGGATGATATGCAGCCAGCCTCTTCCAGACGTCTGAATGCAGTGTAGAGGGTGGCTTCTTTTAGTTCGTACTGTTGATTTGTCTTTCTTTGTATCTCTTTATTGATTTTATATCCGTAGCTGTCGCCTTCCAGCAGATGTGCCAGAATAATAGTATCGGTATGGCCGCGGATCAAATCAGAAGCGATTGACATATAGCATACCTCCCTTTCTTAGTTACATTTAAACATAAATATACATCGCCTGTCAAGGTATATTTAAAATTGAAAAAACTACCTTTGTGAAACGATTTTTTCTGCACATACTAACAATGCAGAGAAAATTTGATAGTTTTTGTCAAACAATGTCTTTGTATCAGAAAGGAGACGATGATATGGAACAGCAGCACTTGGCAATTGCCTCCGTTCCCATGCAGAGTTGGGAGACTCTATACGATTGGGAACAGGCACTAGCAACTGGAACTATTTTTCCGGGGCTGAACAAACCTTTCTATGTATTGGAAGAAACCCCGTTTGAGACAGGGTTTAAACCTGACGAAAATGCGTCACCCAAGCAGCAGGAGAGAGAGAAGCTGATGAAGGAAATCAGCGCGCTGAGTTTTGCCCTGGATGACACAGTCCTGTATCTGGATACCCATCCGGAATCCGCAGAGGCTATGGAACTTAGGAAAAACCTCATTGAACAGAGAAAGAGTCTTTTGAAAGATTTTGATGAGAAATACTATGCTCTGACAAAAGACTGTATTGGGTGTTGGGGAGAAGGCCCAATGCCATGGGAAGGAGCGTGTATCTGATGTGGACTTATGAGAAGAGACTGCAGTTTCCGGTGAAGATCACGAAAACGTGCCCCAAAACAGCTCAGCTTATTATCAGTCAGTATGGCGGTCCTGACGGAGAATTATCCGCTTCCATGAGATATCTGGCGCAGCGTTACACCATGCCAGTCAAGTCAGTGGGCGGACTTTTGACCGATATCGGCACGGAGGAGCTGGCCCACATGGAAATGATATGTGCCATGGTCTATCAGCTTACCAGGGATTTGACAGTGGAGCAGGCCCAGGCGTCGGGTTTTGACGCCTATTATATTGACCACACAAAAGCCCTGTGGCCTCAGGCAGCAGCAGGCGTTCCTTTCACTGCCTTAGAATTTCAGTCAAAGGGTGATGCCATTGCGGATCTGACAGAGGATTTGGCGGCTGAGCAGAAAGCCAGGGTAGTATATGACAACCTTCTGCGCATGATAACAGACCCGGAAGTGAGAGAACCGCTGAAATTTTTAAGAACAAGAGAGATTGTGCATTTCCAGCGTTTCGGAGAGGCATTGGAGAGGACAAAAGAGAGACTGGATTCCAATAATTATTATTATTTTAATCCGGAGTTCGATAAGAAGTTTCTTCAGAACTAATAAGATTAGTACAATAAAAAAAGCCGTTATCTGAAACATTTAAGGTTATCAGATAACGGCCTTTTTTAGAACTTTTTCCAGGTGTCCCTGGTAAACAGCAGGAGTATGGGGAATAATTCCAGCCTTCCCGCAAGCATATCAAAAATCAGGATCAATTTGGCTCCACCGGAGAAGATAGAGAAATTCTGGGTAGGACCAACCAGTTCAAGCCCAGGTCCAATGTTGTTCAAAGTAGCGGCAACACTGGTAAAATTGGTTATCAGATCATGATTGTCAAAACTTATCAACAGTGCAGAGAAAGCAAACACCAGTACATAGGCGATCATGAATACATTGGTGGAGCGGACTACTTCATGCTCAACCAGTTTTTCATCCATTTTAATCTTCTTGATGCTGCGCGGATGCAGGAACTGGCGCAGTTCTTTTTGGATGGTCTTCATCAGAATGACAAAACGTGATACCTTCACACCCCCTCCGGTACTGCCGGCACAGGCCCCCACAAACATCAGAATGACCAGAATCGTTCGGGACATTTCCGGCCAAGTGTTAAAGTCCGTGGTGGCAAATCCGGTGGTTGTGATGATGGAAGCTACCTGGAAGGACACTTGCTGCAGGGATGCACCGATACTTCCGTAAATGTGGTATACATTAAATGTAATAGTAATGATGGAAATTGCAATAATAGCCAGATACCAGCGCACTTCCTCAATATGGAGAGCCTGTCTAAGCTTGCCGCTTATTATAAGGAAATAAGCACTGAAATTGACGCCGAATAATATCATGAATACTGTGACAACCACCTGAATGTAGGTGGAATAGCTGGCAATACTGTCATTTTTGATACCAAATCCACCGGTACCTGCCGTTCCGAAAGCGGTGGTCAGTGCATCGAACACAGGCATACCGCCGCAGAGAAGGAAAAGAATCTCCAGCTGGGTGAGGGCCAGATAAATGCCGTACAGAATTTTAGCGGTGGACTGTACTTTTGGAACCAGCTTGCTTACAGAGGGGCCCGGGCTTTCCGCTTTCATAAGATTCATATGGTAGCCGCCCCCGGTCAGAGGAAGCAGGGAGAGCAGAAATACAAGTACACCCATACCTCCGATCCAGTGGGTAAAACTCCGCCAGAACAGGAGACAGTAGGGAAGGGATTCCACATCCGGCAGAATGCTGGCTCCCGTGGTGGTAAAGCCGGACACTGTTTCAAAAACAGCATCAATAACATTGGGAATGGAGCCGCTGAATATAAACGGCAGCGCTCCCATGATACTGAGCACGATCCAGCTCAGCGCTACGGTGACAAAGCCTTCTTTTGTATAAAATATTTTGTTCTTTGGCTTTCTCTGAGTCAGAGGTATGCCGATGAGGAGGCACAGAAGCATGGCCAGCACAAAAGCCCACCCGCTGGATTCCTTGTATATCATGGCGACAATACAGGGAAGGAGCATAAAAAGTGCCTCAAAATTTAAGATCCATCCTATAATATAGGAAATAATTGAGTAATTCATTTCATCCCTCGTAAATTATTTATTTTTCAGTATATCTTTAATGTCGTGCAGCCCCTTCACAGTGGTGACCACGATCACAGTGTCCCCCAGCTGAATACTGTCCTGTCCCCGGGGAATGGTGATTTTTCCTTTTCTGTTGATACAGGTGACCAGCAGGTTGTCCCGGATATTCAGGTCGGCAAGCGGTATATTTAAGAAGGTGCAGTCCTCGTGTACAGAGAATTCCAGGGCTTCCGCTTTGTTGTCCAGGATCTGGTAGAGAGTTTCCACATTGCTTCCAATGCTGTTCTGCATGGCCCGCACATACTGCAGGATGTAATCAGCGGTCAGATATTTGGGATATATAACGCTGCCGATGTCCAGGCCTTCAATGATATCGTCAAAAGCGATACGGTTTACTTTTGATATCAGCTTGGCATTGCTGTTTTTTTTGGCAAACAGAGCCAGGAGAATGTTCTCCTCGTCCAGATTAGTGAGTGTTACAAAGGATTCAACACGTGTCAGGCCTTCTTCCAGAAGAAGATTTTTATCGGTGCCGTCGCCGTTAATGATTGTGGCCTCAGGAAGAAGTTCACTCAACTGTTCGCAGCGCTCCTGGCTGGCCTCCACGATCAATACCCGGATCTTCATAGCAAGCAGCAGCTTAGCCAGATAAAAGGAAAGGGTGCTGCCGCCCACGATCATGGTACTCTTGACCTGGTGGGTATGAATGCCGATTCGCTTGAAGAACAGTGCGGAATTCACTGGGGAGGCAACGATAGAAATAATGTCGTTATCTCTCAAAACAAAATTACCGGAGGGAATGCTTACCTCGTCTCCGCGCTCTACCGCACATATGAGGATATTGTTTTTATAGCGCTCTGCTACTTCCATGACAGTCATCTTGTCCAGTTTAAATTCGGGTTTTAACTTGAATTTCAGAAGTTCGACCCTGCCTTTGGCAAAGGTGTCGATTTTGATGGCAGAGGGAAAACGCAGAAGCCTGGAAATTTCGATAGCGGCTGCATGTTCCGGATTGATGATCATGGAAATACCCAAACGCTCCTTAATAAATCCAATTTCTTTGCTGTATACAGGGTTTCGTACTCTGGCGATCGTGTGACATTTGCTGACCTTTTTGGCGATCAGGCAGCAGAGAAGGTTCAGTTCATCGGAACCGGTCACCGCAATCAGGATATCAGCGGTTTCAATTCCGGCATCCAACAGGGTATTGATACTGGATGCATTGCCCAGTACGCCCATAATATCTGCGTCTTCTGAAATGTCCTGGACCTTTTTGGCGATTAAATCTACCATAACTATATTGTGTCCTTCGTTGCTGAGCTGTTCGGCAAGGGTACGGCCCACTTTACCACTGCCTAAAATGATGATTTTCATAACTTCCTCCAGTAATTAAAATTGTATAAAAAAAATATACCTGACATAAAGATTTTATAAAGGGATATCGTCCAATCATTATAACACCACTTGCAGTTTTTTTAAATCATAGAATCATAAATTTTTCTGTATTTTATAGGAAATTTATAGTGAAATTTGACAAAAAGAAAAGATTCTGCTATACATAATTCAAAAGATAGAAAAAGGGAGCGGATTATGGAAAAAAAGAAAACAGCCAACTGCGAATACTGCAGTAATTATGTCTATGATGAGGAATATGGCTATTATAGCTGTGATGTGAATTTGGACGAGGACGAGATGGGCAGATTTATGACCAATACCTTCCAGAACTGTCCCTACTTCCAGATGAATGATGAGTATAAAATTGTAAGAAAGCAGATGTAAAAGAAGAAGCTGTGTTCAGACTGCTATATAGTCAGGTCACAGCTTCTTCCTATTATTAAAAGGCAGAGACGTTACCGCGTTATGAAAGATTTTTCCTGTAAAGAATGCGGATGGAATTGAGCACGCACAGAATAGCAACACCGGTGTCTGCAAAGACAGCCATCCACATGGATGCAAATCCAAAAAGACCGAGTATCATGACCAAAACCTTTATGATCAGGGCAAAGATAACATTCTGCCAGGAAATGCGGCTGGTGGCTCTGGCAATGGATAATGCCTGAGGTACTGCCTCCATGGAAGAATTCATAAATACCACGTCAGCCGCCTCTATGGCTGCATCCGCGCCGCTTCCCATGGCAGCGCCCACATCGGCACCTGCCAGTACCGGTGCATCGTTGATACCATCACCTACGAACATGACAGAGCCGTATGTGTTGCGCAGCCGTGTCAGTTCATTCAGTTTATCCTGGGGCAGGAGACGGGCCCGCACTTCCTCAATGCCTGCTGCTTTAGCCACTGCCAGAGCCGTCTCCTGGGCGTCACCGGTCAGCATGGCAGGGGTGATTCCCATATCCTTTATCTTTTTAACCGCAGATTTGGCATCCCCTTTCAGGGTATCGGCAATGACAAGGCTGCCTACATAGGTTTTATCTTTTACGGCAAAGACTTCTGCACCCAGGCCGTCAGTGGAGATATTTTCCATAGGGATATGGAACTTTTCCATCAGCTTGCGGTTGCCGCATAGAATTTCTGAGCCGTTTATAAATGCATGGATCCCGCAGCCTGCGATTTCCTCCACAGAATCCGGGCGTTTGATGGGGAGACCTTTTCCCTGTGCTGCAGTGACGATACTGTTTGCAATGGGATGGGAGGAAGTGGATTCACAGGCAGCGCAGAGTTCCAACAGGTCGTCCGCGTTCATATGGCCGGCAGGGAGAACTGTCTGCAGGACAAAATTTCCTTCTGTCAAAGTTCCTGTTTTATCCATAATAACTGCATTTACACCCTTCATGGCTTCCAGGGACACGCCCCCTTTAAAAAGGATGCCTCTCTTGGAACCGGCTCCGATTCCGGAGAAAAATGCGAGGGGTACACTTAAAACAAGGGCACAGGGACAACTGATCACCAGGAAAGTAAGCGCTGTGTATACCCAATGGTCCCAGTCACCTGTGATCAGGGAGGGGATAACTGCGGTTGCCAGTGCAAGGAATACAACAAATGGTGTGTATACTCTTGCGAAACGTGTAATGAACCGGTCAATTTTGGGCTTGCTGGCAGCAGCGTTCTCCACAGAATCCAGAATACGTGTCACCATGGATTCCTCCAGTATTTTTTCGACGCGTACCTTTAAGAGGCCGGAAGTATTGACGCATCCGGAGGTCAGTTCATCTCCGAATCCTGCTTTGACAGGCACGGGTTCTCCGGTCACCGGGGAGGTGTCGATACGGCTTTCACCCTCGATCACCACACTGTCCAAAGGAATCCGGTCGCCGGGTCGAATAAGGATAATATCGCCCACCACTGCATCCCCGGCTGCGATAGTCTTTGTATCATCCCCGATAACCAGGGTGACGGTTTCCGGTCTCATGTCGACCGCGTCCATGATCTGGGAGCGGCTTCTCTCCACAGCTTTGTGCTCAAAGTATTCTCCGATACGGTAAAACAGCATTACACCCACAGCTTCAGGGTATTCCCGGATGACGATGGCGCCAATGGTGGCGACGCTCATCAGGAAGTTTTCATCGAACACGTGGCCTTTTGCCAGGTTACGAAGGGCAGTCAGGACAATTCTTCCGCCCAACAGTACATAGGCGGTCAAAAGCACTGCAAGGGACGGTATCTCCATACCCATATGTTCCAGCACTTCCCCTGCAACGAACAGGGCAGCGCCGGTACAGAGGGCAAGGATCGTTTTTGTATCCTGTGAGAGCACCCTTGTGGGCGGTACAACGTCCTGGATCGGAAGGGTATCTGCACTTTTGGGGGTAGTATCCTTTGCTTTGATCGTCACACCGCTCTCAATGTCGGTACAGATTTTTTGTATCTGATTCAGCAGAATGTCAGGGTCTCGTTTTGAGGTGACGCGTAGCTGGTGTGTGGCAAAAGTCAGGGTGGCATTGGATACCTCCGGGAGAGCGTTTATCTTTTCCTCCATTTTGGACGCGCAGTGGGCGCAGCCCAGATTTTCAATCCGGTATGTTTTGGTGGTAAATGCACCGGGCATTTTAAAACGGGGCACCACCTCTACCTGCGACTCAATAGAGGTACAGATTTCCTGGATCCGCGGTAAAAGGGATGCATGGTCCCTGGCTGATAGGCGGAGCTGGTTCGTGGCAAAAGTGATAGTGGCGTACTCTACACCGGGAAGTTCTTTGATTTTGGCTTCCATTTTAGCTGCGCAGTTTGCGCAGCCCAGGTTTTTCAGGATATAGACTTTCTTTTCACAGTCGGCATCTGGCATATTACACTTGCAGTTTGCAAGACTCTCGCCGCAGATATCGCAGTATTCCTCATGCGGGTGGCACAATTCACACTGACAGTCCTTAGGATGACCAGGCGTGTGATGGGATTCCTCATGTCCGTAGTCATGCTCGCAGCCGCAGTCACAGTGTTCATCGTGTTGGTGGTTGTCGTGATAGTGCGCATGGGAATGCCCGTTATGATCATGCTGGGATCCACAGCCGCAGTGTTCATCATGTTGGTGGTCGTCGTGATAGTGCGCATGGGAATGTCCGTCATGATCATGCTGGGATCCGCAGCCGCAGTGTTCATCATGTTGGTGGTCGTCGTGATAGTGCGCATGGGAATGCCCGTCATGATCATGCTGGGATCCACAGCCGCAGTGTTCATCATGTTGGTGGTCGTCGTGATAGTGCGTATGGGAATGTCCGTCATGGTCATGTCCGCATCCACAGCCGCAGTGTTCATCATGTTGTTGGTTGTCATGATAGTGCTCATGGGAATGCTCGTTATGGTCATGTTCGCCCCCACAGTCACAATGTTCATCGTGTTGTTGGTTGTCATGATAGTGCGCATGGGAATGCTCGTTATGGTCATGTTCGCCCCCACAGTCACAATGTTCATCGTGTTGTTGGTTGTCATGATAGTGCTCATGGGAATGCTCGTTATGGTCATGTTCGCCCCCACAGTCACAATGTTCATCGTGTTGTTGGTTGTCATGATAGTGCTCATGAGAATGCTCGTCATGGTCATGCCCGCATCCGCACTCGCAGTGTTCATCATGCAGATGTTCATGATTTGGTTCTTTTTCATACCTCTGCTGGTTTATGGAAGAATTTTTTTTATCCTGCTTCATATTCGGACCCTCCAAATTTATTTTTACCTATGTAACTATAGTATATTAAACATATGAATATCTGTTCATATATTAATATGAATAAGTGGAAAAGTCAATACTTATACAGAAAAAAGTAAAAGTTATGTTATTGTTCACAGGTCACTGTTCAAGAAGACATTTTGCCCAAGAGGATACTGCACCATGCATAGGAAGCGCCCTATCCAGCAATGCAAAAAAGCTCTGTGTTTTTCACACTGCAAGGCAGACTTCCCTGTAAGGTGAAATCGGCAGAACTTGTTCATATTTAAAATAAGTCACACTTAAAAATTCAACGGGTTAAACATGCTGTAACCAACTGTAAAGTTATCAAAAATATTTCCAGGCATAAAAAACTAGATTGCGGTACAGCTAAAATGGCGATATAATGAGAACTAACATTAGAGCAATTTTTAAATACGCTCTGAAGCCGGGAGGATAGAAGTGTGTCATTTATAGAATTCCAAAATGTAAAAAAAATATACGGCAGCAAGAATGAGGTGGAGATCAGAGCGTTGGACAATGCCAGTTTTTCCGTGGAAAAGGGGGAGCTTGCAGTGATCCTGGGGGCATCCGGAGCAGGAAAGACCACTGCCCTCAATATTCTGGGCGGTATGGACAGTGCCACTGAGGGAGAAGTTATTGTAGACGGAAAACATGTAAATGAATTAAAGGCAAAGGATTTAGTCACATACAGACGCAATGATGTGGGATTTGTATTTCAGTTTTACAACCTTGTACCAAATCTCACAGCTCTTGAAAATGTAGAACTGGCTGTTCAGATATGCAGGGATTCTCTGGATCCGGCTACAGTTTTGGGAAAGGTAGGGCTTGCAGAGAGAACCTCGAATTTTCCGGCACAGCTTTCCGGCGGTGAGCAGCAGAGGGTAGCTATAGCCAGGGCAATAGCCAAAAATCCCAAGCTCTTACTCTGTGATGAACCAACAGGCGCCCTTGACTACAATACGGGCAAGCAGATCCTTCAGCTTCTGCAGGATACCTGCCGCAAGGAGCATATGACGGTTATCATTATTACGCACAATTCTGCGCTGGCGCCCATGGCTGACCGGGTCATCCGGTTCAGGAGCGGAAAAGTGACGGAGATAACAAAAAATGCATCCCCCATTCCGGTGGAAAAGATTGAATGGTAGCGTAAATGTAAAGCCTTTCATGCAGTGAATTTACAGACCTGCTGAGACGTTACAGATATTTCACACATATATAACAGTAAAGAATAACAGGAGGATACATCATATGAATATAAAAGAAGCAACCCAGAAAATGAAACAGGATAGTTTCCGCATGGCAGCGCTCAGCAAGGAACAGAGAAATGCTGCATTGGAGGCAGTGAGAACCGCACTTCTTGCGAATCAGGAGGCTGTCTTCCAAGCAAACCGTGAAGATATGGAAGCAGCAGAGAAAGCGGGAATTGCAGCTGCCGTGATGAAAAGGCTCAAATTTGATGAACATAAGCTCCAGGATGTGACTGCAGGGATCGCGGAACTTATCAATCTGCCGGATCCCCTCTCAAAAGTACAGCTTGCAAGAGAGCTGGATGAAGGGCTGGAATTATACCGGGTGACATGTCCCATCGGTGTGATCGGTATTATATTCGAGGCCAGGCCGGATGCCCTGGTGCAGATTTCTTCCCTCTGTTTAAAAAGCGGAAACTGTGCCATCCTAAAAGGAGGGAAAGAAACAGCCAGGACAAACAAAGTTCTGTTTGACATCATCTATCAGGCAGCCGTCCAAGCAGGTGCGCCAAAGGGGTGTATGCTGCAGGCAGAACTGCATAATGAAATTGATGAGCTTTTGTCCTGCCATGAGACGGTTGACCTGCTCATTCCAAGAGGCTCCAATCAGTTTGTACAATATATTATGAACAATACGAAAATTCCGGTCATGGGTCATGCCGACGGTGTGTGTCATATATATGTGGACGAATCCTTTGAACAACAGAAGGCAGTGCCGATCATCCTTGATGCTAAGACACAGTATACCGCGGCCTGCAATGCTGTGGAGACCCTGCTTGTCAACAGGAAAATTGCAGAGGAGTTTCTGCCAGTGATCAGCAAAGCCCTGGAAGAGAACCATGTGAAGATCAGGGGAACCGCGGAAGTGTCAGAAATCATACCCTGTGAAGTTATGGAGGAGGATGCCTTCGATACGGAGTATCTGGACCTGGTGATCTCTGTGAAACTGGTGGACAATGTACAGGAGGCAGTGGAACACATTAACAGATTCGGCTCCCACCATACGGATTGTATTATTACAGAAAACGAAGAGACAGCCCTGACCTTTATGCAGCTTGCGGATTCCGCAGGTGTATACCGGAATTGTTCTACAAGGTTTGCCGACGGATTCCGTTACGGATTCGGTGCGGAAGTGGGGATCAGTACCGGTAAGATCCATGCCAGGGGTCCTGTGGGGCTGGAAGGTCTGGTAACCTATAAATATAAGCTGTTTGGCAGCGGACAGACGGTGGGAGAGTATGCAGACGGCACAAAGCAGTTTCATTTTAAAGACCTGGAGGCATAATAAGGAATGGTAAAAAAAGCAAAGACACTTCTGCTGAGTCTGGCACCAATTGTGCTTATGTATATCATCCAGATTCTGGTGGTATTTGGGATGCAGTTTCTGATCATTTTTGCTGACCGTTTTTTGAATATGATCCATATATACCAGTCACCGGTGCTGCAGTATGTGATAAATCAATATGTGTATATCATAAGTGCTGCGTCCTATGGGCTTTTTCTGCTGGTGGGGTATTTTTGGTACCGCAGAGTGATGGCAGACAGACGGGCTGTTTATCTGGAGCGGGGGCATAAGCCGGGCATGGATTCAGGAGCAATACTGGGTATCTTTTTTGTGGCTTTATTTATCCAGTTTGCGGTCAGCAGCCTTTTGAATATTCTTGCCGTAGTGGCCCCGGACCTGATGGGACAGTACATGGAAGTGATGGAAGGACTGGGAATGTCAGAGCCGTCCATTATTTCCATGCTGTATGTGATCATTATGGCGCCTTTGGCGGAAGAGCTGCTTATGAGAGGGCTCTGCCTGAAAATATTGGAAAATAGTTTCCCTTTCTGGGCCGCTAATTTTCTTCAGGCATTGTATTTCGGCATTTATCATATGAATCTGGTACAGGGGTGTTATGCTTTTGTGATGGGATTGATCCTGGGCAGACTGGTAAAAAAATACGGTACCTTGAAGGCATCCATACTCTGTCACTTTATTATTAATTTCAGCGGACAGGTGATTTCCGTAATAAATTTCAGCATAATTGGAATCTTTACAGGGGCACTGGTATGCGCAGGAATTCTGGTGATTTTATTTATTTGGGAAAAAAGAAAAAACGAAGAATATCTCTATAAATGATATAACTAGCCAGATGAGCCGACGAATCAGCTGTGTGGTTAAATATGATTGTGAGAGACGGTGGCTAAAAACAACAGCCCCGTCTTTTTTGTATAAACAGTTGACAACTATCCTTGTCAAGTGCTATAATCAATGACAAGGAAAATTGTCAAAATGACAAATAATTTTGTCGCAAAGGAGGGATGGGAATGTCGCTGCACAACCGCCTGAAGGAATACAGGGCAAAGCTGGATATCAACCAGCAGGAAATGGGGCGGCGCGTGGGAGCATCCCGGCAGACCATCAGCCTCATTGAGCGAGGAGATTACTCCCCATCTGTGACTCTGGCATTGAAAATAGCCAAGGAGTGCGGGGCATCCGTGGAGGACATTTTCTGGTATGTGGAGGACGGGAATGAAGAAGCATAAAAAAGAGAAAAAAGGATATCTGGAATTTATTATGATCATTCTGGTCAGCGGTCTTATGGGCGGGGTAGGTACTGTGATCATAGGAGAGCACGGCGGGGATGTGGAAAAACTGGGAAGTATTCTGGAGACATTCATTGGTAAGGGCGCCTTTTGGTTCATAGTCCTTATGTCCATCCTGGGCAGTATTGCCAATACATACATGGTGCTCACAGTCCGGAAGAAGTTCCGTGAATGGGATGGAGAGGACGATGAGACAGCAGAACAGATTGAAAGATACAACAATCGCTGCCAGGGAATCATATCATGCTGCTCCACAATGGTAATGGTATTAAGCGGTGTAAACATTGTTTACGGACTTCACAGGAGTGAAAGTAAAGCCAGCCTTGCAGTGATACCCACTTTGTTCGTGGGATACTGTTTGTGGTCCGCCTTCTCAGAACATATTCTGGTTGAACAGACAAAGAAGATGAATCCTGAAAAGAAAGGCAACGCTTTGTCGCTGCATTTTAACCGGGATTGGGATAAAAGCTGCGATGAACAGGAGAAGGCCAGAATGTATGAGGCTGCCTATGTGGTATACAGAAAGTCCAATTGGCTTTATGCAGGCATCTATATAGTTTTGCTGATGTGTTCCGTGGCAGTGGATATCGGTGTACTGCCGTTTCTTATGCTAGGAATTATCTGGACGTACCAGATTGTTCTATATATATGTAACTATGAAAAAAGGCGTTAAGGGTAACTCGGTCAGAGACAAGGCCAACCGCACGGACCGTCTTGTTTCTGACCGGATGGAGCAATAGAAGAGGAGGAGTATATGAGTTTAGTAGTGGAAAACCTGACAAAGCGGTTTGGAGAGAAAACAGCGGTTGACCATCTGTCCTTTTCCATGGAGACACCGGGGGTATTTGGCCTTCTGGGAACCAATGGGGCGGGCAAGACCACCACGATCCGGACTATACTGGGGATTATGGAGGCTGATGAAGGTAAAGCCCAGTGGAATGGAAGAAAAATCAACAGGGAGACACTGGCTTTCGGCTATCTGCCGGAGGAGCGTGGCATCTATATGAAGACGAAGGTTCTGGAACAGCTTATTTATTTCGGGATGCTCCGCGGTATGAAGCGGGAAGCAGTGAAGAAAGCAGCGCTTGGCTATATGGAACGCCTTGGAGTGATGGAGTATAGAAATATGCCTGCGGAAAAGCTTTCAAAGGGAAACCAGCAGAAGGTGCAGCTGATATCTGCCATTATCCATAATCCGAGACTTGTCTTTCTGGATGAACCTTTTTCCGGCCTGGACCCGGTGAACGGCAAAATGCTGAGGGATTTGGTATCTGAGCTTGTGGAAGAGGGGAAATATATTATTCTGAGTACGCATCAGATGGAGACCGTAGAAGAATACTGTAAAAACCTTCTGATCCTGAACAGGGGCAGAACAATCCTGCAGGGGAATTTAAAAGAGATCAAATCAGCGTTTGGCCACACCAATCTATGTGTTGCTGTAAATGCGGACGTGGAGGAGATAGCCAGGGAAGAAGGACTGGAAGTTTTTGAAGTGCGTGCCGCTGAGACAGAGTATAAAATTAATGGGGATGAGATGGCTCACAGATTCCTGAAAAGAATGCTGGATGCAGGAATCTACCCAAACAAATTTGAAATCCGGGAACCATCTTTACAGGAGATTTTCGTCAGAAAGGCAGGGGAGACAGAATGAGACAGGTAACAACAGTATTTTCATACACCCTAAAAGAGGCAGCCAGAAAGAAAGCCTTTATTGTATCAACTGTGATCATTATGGTCATGGTGCTGGGTCTGTGTCTGGCTCCGCGGATCATATCAGCCGTGAAGGGCAGCGGCAGCGAGAAAGAGACAGGTACGGGGGGCACGGAAAATTCTTCAGAACAGATTGCTGTGGACGAAGATGCACCCGTCTGTTACCTGATCGACCAGACCGGGATTTTTGAGAAGAATCTGGATTCCTTAAGAAAGATATATATGGACAGGAATTTTAAGATCGCCTCAAAAGAGGAGGAGGAAGGCATTCGTGCTGAAATCAGAGAAAATGAAAACAACGCTCTGATCTCCATTGAGGAGAAGGACGGAGCTCCCTTTATCCATGTGGTAAATGCTAATTTCATGAAGGGAATAAGCGCTCAGAAAATATCAGATGAGTGTAATAAAATATGGCAGAAAAATGTCCTGGAAGAGAGTGGTGTGGACAGCCGGACCATTGCAGAATCCACCCTGTCTCTGCCATTCACAGAGGAATCCGTAGGTGATATGGATGTTACAGGTTATATTCTGGGCCTGGCTGTGGTATTTATCATGTTTTTTGCAGTATATTATTACGGCTACGGCGTTGCCATGTCTGTGGCATCGGAAAAGACCTCCCGGGTTATGGAGACCTTGGTTGTCTCAGCAAAACCATCCAGGATCCTCATCGGAAAATGTCTGGCAATGGGAGTCTTGGGACTGATCCAGATGGTGGTTATCATTGCCTTTGCAGTTATATGCTACACGGTATTTGTGCCTGCGAATTTTAATATAGGCGGAGTTGCAATTAGTTTTTCCAGCATCACACCGTTCACGGTTTTCATTTTACTGGTTTATTTTATACTGGGATATGCATTGTACGCGGTGATGAATTCCGTATGCGGCGCGGCTGTGAGCAAGGTGGAGGACCTGAACTCAGCCATGATGCCTGTAATGTTTATCAGTCTTGGCAGCTTTTATCTGGGATATTTTACAGCTATCGCCGGAGGCGGAAGCAGCGGATTGGCCAAATTTGCCATGTATCTGCCGTTCTCCTCACCGTTTTCCGTACCGTTCACTCTGCTGACAGGCGGGATGAAGACAGGGGATTTGTTGGTTTCCATGGGCCTTCTCCTTCTATTTATCATTGTGATCGCGGCAGTGTCAATAAGGGTGTACAGTGCATCTGTTCTCCATTACGGAAATAAGCTGAAAATGAAAGAACTTTTAAGAATGAGATAATGAATCGGACGCAGTACAAAAGAGGGAACAGCCGGCTGGCCGTTCCCTCTTTTTTATAAAATTATTTAACTTGGGAAAGTGCCGCATTATCAGCAACGATCGTCACATCAGGATGAAGCTGCAGGATGGATGCAGGAACCTGAGGCGTGACCGGTCCGTTGATGATCTTGTTAAGGATTTCCGCTTTATCCTCACCGCTTACTACAACAAGGATTTTTTTGGCGCTCATGATGGTTCCGATACCCATGGTGTAGGCCTGTCTCGGAACATCAGATTCTTTTTCAAAGAAACGTTTGTTGGCCTGGATAGTGCTCTCTGTCAGGTCAACACAATGTGTTGTTTTGGGGAATTCCTCTGCAGGCTCGTTAAAGCCAATATGTCCGTTGTGTCCAAGGCCCAAAAGCTGCAGGTCAATGCCGCCCAGATCCTGGATGATCTGCTCATACATCTGGCAGGCTTTGTTGCTGTCTGCTTCCTGTCCGTCCGGTACAAAAGTATGGTCTTTGCGAATATTTACATGATCGAACAGATTTGTATTCATAAAGTAACGGTAGCTCTGGTCATTTTCAGGGCTTAACCCTCTGTATTCATCCAGATTGCAGGAGGAAAGTGTGGAGAAATCCAAATCCCCGCTTTTATACCATTCAACCAGGTTCTTGTATGTGCCTACCGGTGTGGAGCCGGTTGCCAGACCGAGAACACAGTCAGGTTTTAATACAATCTGAGCAGCAATGATGTGTGCCGCTTTTTTGCTCATTTCATCGTAGTCTTTTGTTCTGTAGATTTTCATAACACATTCTCCTTTATTGCGAGCCCCCGTTTCACCGTGCTCTTTTTCTTCATTATAATATGAATAGTCTTGTAAAACAATGATAAAATTCTGAAAGAAGTTTCAAAATTATGGCCTTTCGGCAAGCAGTTTAATGGATGAGGCATATTCGGACGGGGTCATGCCTGAGAGCTTTTTAAACTGCCTGGAAAAATAATGGATGGAAGTATAGCCAAGGAAATCTGATATCTGCGTAAAATTGTGGTGATTCTCCCGGATGAGCTGTTTTGCCAGCTCGATTTTAAGCCGTGAGAAGTATTCAATGACACCGCACTGGTTCTGCTCCCGGAAAAGTTTCTGAAGCTGGGAGCGGCCGATCAGGTTTTCTCTGCAGATTTCATCAATGGTCAGATGCTCACGGATATGTTCCTCCAGATAGGCGGTGATCCGCTTGTAAATGATGGCATCATTTTTCTGCTTGATGGATTTGACTACAGCAGGTGCGGTGCTGCGGCCTTTTAGCTGCTCCCGCACAAGGTGTATGAGCAGATGTTCCAGATAAAGCTTGATCAGTTGTTCGGAACCGAAATCTGCCCCCGGGTGCCGTTCCATATGGGTAGTATAAGGGTCATCAAGGGGTGTGGCAATGCAGTGTTTGGCTTCGTAAATGATCTGAGCCATGAGATAACGGGCTGTTTCACCGATTTCTGTTATAAGCCCCTCAAAATACTGCATGGCGGGAGAGCTGCATTCAAATGAAATAACCACCAGGTTTGGCGCGATCCGGCCATTGGCCTTCAGGCTGTGGAATTCATTCGGTTTGTGGAAGGCAACCTGTCCCCTCTTCAGTGTGTGTGGCCTGTCGCCGGCCATGATATCCACCTCTCCTTTATCAACACAGACAAATTCCCAGAAATCATGGGATTCCCCGGGAAAATTAAAGTCACTCATATATTCAAAATAGTGTATGGTGACAACTTTGGAGATACTGATATCTTCTCTTAATTCAAGACTTTCAAATGGCATAAAACACCTCCATAGCATGAATACATTATAAAACAACTTTTCCAGAAAAACCATATCGTTTCGCCAGTTGGACTATTACGGAAAAAAAACAGCAAGAAATGCAGGATGCTGTCTGTAATGAGACATATCACCAGGCTGAACCGAAAATGCATTTGTACAATCAGATTGCCATATCAGTAAAGTTATTATGTCGCCTGTAGGATATGTTTGCTGAATATAGATACACTTACTTTATTTATAGTGCTATATGCATAAAAAAATCGTCAAAAATTGTGGTATTATGCGGAGCACTATGTTTAAGATATTATTAAAAAATCAAGCTTTTTACAAATGCAGTAAATACGCAAAAAAACAGTCATAAGCCTTGTAAAATAGGGGTTTGTATGGCATTTAAAAGCGTAAGTTAGATAGTGCGAAATACTAATAATCGGGGGAGGTTAGTCACAAGTTAGTCACAAATTGGAATTTTGATTTTTTCGATTTCGTCTCTTAATTCATCAATAGTCCTATGGCCATATGTTTTGTTCGTCACATCTGTGAAAGCATGTCCCAACAATCTCATTCTATCATTTTCATTTACTTTGTATTTTTCACACAGAGCTGAAAACGTGTGTCTGCAGTCATGAGGAGTGTGCCGATCTATTCCTACGGATTCGAGATAGGCATACATTTTCTTACGAAATGTATTCTTACTGATGGATAATAAACAACCGTCTGAGTTAATACGATTTTCAACCAGAGGGCGTATCGAATGATGTATAGGGACCATGCGATTCTTTCCAGCAGCCGTTTTCACACCACCTCTAAAATATCCATCCAGCAGATTGACTTCCATTGTGTAAAAGGCGGATATCCGGTATCCAGAATAGCACATTATGAGTAGAAATTCTGCTACAGGATGTTCCTTGTCTCTCCACAATGTTTTTAAATCACTTTCAGAAAATGGAACACCATTTTCGTCATCGTCTAAGATATCAACGGACACGTGCGCTGAATAATCCTTGTCGCATAGCTCGTAAATATCTGCATAGGCATACATTTGCTTGTAAAGTGACACTATGAGTTCTTTACTGGCATGCTTTAAAGGGCAGTTTTTGACAACTTCTTGCAAATCATCATGCCTCAGTGAGCGAAATTCCTTTTCGTGCAAAGCAGAGCAATTGAGAAACGCAGCTCTAGTGGATGCTTTTGAAGCATTTGAGTAAGTTCTTTTTCCATCGTTGTATTTCCAACTGTAAAAGCCGTCGTACACTTCTGCAAACGTTTTGCCTGTTTCTTCTGGAGCGATTCCTTTGAACTGGTTATAATCTGATAATATTTTATTTGCCAACTCCTCGAGGCGAGAGGCGTCTTCTGCGTCGGTATTTAGGTCTATAAGCGTGTTTTCGTATCCCGGGTAATAATTCCCTGCCTTGTATGCCGTAAGCACTGTAAAACCCTTAATCCAGGTATCCACATAGCATATGGCTGCTGGGCGGACAGGTACGCCGTTCTCTGTAAATTCGTCCGTTGGCGGATGTACCGCATAGGGATTGCGTCGGCCTTTTCCGAGATAGCGAATTGATCCATAACCATTAGGTAACTTTGGCATTCTTTTTCTTTTGGGCATATTATCATCCTCCTTGTGGTAAAATTAGGTGTAAAAAAGACAGATGGTCTCTTGCCACCTGTCACCGAAGATGATACAATATAGTTGCCAGATTTTGTATCGTCTCTTCGGAGATATTGCCGGTTCCTGTTGGCGCAGGGGCCGGTTTTTTCTTATTCGATATTTATCAACATTAACATACCATCTATGGATTTGTAAGTTAAGAAAGTTGGTGTGCCAAATCTCCAAAAATAAATATTTCCTTTTTTAATTTCGCCATCTTGTCCATAAAAGAGTTCGCCGTGTGTTGTATTTTTCATTTCAGAAAAGTCTGTAGCGAAGAATAATGAAAAGGGAAATTTTGATAGTTCTCCTGTGTATGTTTTAGGAGTGCACATTATTCTTGTATATCCATAGGTTTCTGATGAAAAAACTAATTGATCTGTAGGGATTTTTAAGTCTTGAGATAAATTTCTATATTTTTTTAAATCCAGTTTAATTATACTATTCATTTTTTCAATTTCCGATTTTGCAATGACAATATTTTCTCCATATATATCCATATATGCAAAAGGATGGCTGTTTTTTTGTATATATTTTTTAACTTCTGTATTGACAAGAAAAGGCATACTTTTTAATGAACGCATGTCCTCTGTTGTTACACTTCTTACTATGGAGAGTTCTTTTTCATGATAACTTACAGTATCTTTTTGAACAGGTTTTTTTGATGCTTTAATATTTGACGTAACAGACCTATATTGATTTAATTCTATTTCAGTGAAAATAAATCCTTTTTTTATTAAATAATTTTGTGCTTTTAAGGCTTCCTGTTTCATGCCCAATTTATAGTGCCACGTTATCAACCTGACATAATCTTTTTTTCTCCATACATACCATTTATTTGCAAACATTAGTTCAGTAGATTTCCATAAACAAGCAGAACATAATTCCTTTTTACATTGATTATAAAAAAAACTGGCGTTCATTCTGATGACATAGTCTAGAGAACCAGTAGCGCCGTAACCATCAAAAATATTTGTTGCTTCAAAGTCTGGGACTTTAATAGAACAAATACTATCTACATTTTCCAAATCATATCTTTCCCCGTCAGATATCAAATATCTCGCTCCACGCCAGCCGTCCTCATCCTCTGGTGATACTTTGTATAAAGACCCATTGCTGAAATAAAGTGTTTTATTTATCATATCTATCATAGCTCCAATAATTGTCTTTTTTTAATTTTGAATTCTTCCTCTGTAATTGTTCCTTCATCCAAAAGTAGTTTATACTTTTTAATTTCATCAGCAGCGGATATTGAAGGAGACTCTCTGCGAATATTGCGTCCCGTTTTGAAATTATCAATGGACCTATTTAAAGCATCTATAAACGGTATTATGGTTTGTTTTTGAATATTATCTATCCTGATGGCAGACGCTCCATCTTGAATGGCAATACTACCAAGTAACAGGCCTATTTTATGACCTACGCTATTTATATGATCAAGGGGTATTTCCCTTTGTTTAAGCCCATATATCATTCCCTTATCCAAAAAGATTAAACGCCTATGAGTTAATACAATTAGCCATGTGTTACCGTCAAAAAAACCGGAAGTAAATGAAAGAACAGCTTCGTTATCATCCAATATACTAGGCAGATATCGGATTTCTTTCTTGGTTCCAAAGGTGTCATGAAACGGTATTTTGCTGATATCGTTTAAGATTTGTTCTAGACTTCTCATATTTATCCCCCTTTTAATCGTATTTAAATTTAAAAATTGCACATATTAACACAAAAAAGGTTGGTGTTAATATGAAAATATTGTTGCAGGAAATTATGCGTTCTAAGAGCTTGACCGTCCGGCAAGTATCTATAATGACTGGTGTTCCAAAATCCACTATAGAGGATATAGCAAACGATAGAACATTCCCACGAATTAACACGCTTGAATCGCTTGCTAAGGGGTTAAACGTACGCATTACAGATCTTTTTGACTCTCCTTATAAATAAGTGTCCGAGCGCCCGGACAAATGTCGAAAAAGCGAAATTTTTGTAGCCTCCAATTCGGATATTTGTTATAATAATAGCAGAAGAAAACATATGTTCTTGAAATTGACTTGCTCCTGGTGTATACTCTTAGCAGAATATATGTTCCCACTGCATTATCCGAGAGGGAGGTACTACATATGGATAACAAAGACAAAAAGCAAAAGGATATTGATACTATTAACAAACTACTTGTAAATGCGCCAGAAGATAAGGTTTCAGAATTATTAATGTTGATAAAACAATATCTCCTACAATAACTTATTCTAGAGAGCCAGCTTACTGGCTCTTTTTAAAATTCTCAATATATTGCGTAGCTATTTTTTCGAGTGTTGCTTTACTGGCATCGTCTAATTGCTCATATGTAATAATTAGCGCTTGGATTGCGGATACAATAATGGAATCCTCACCTCTAAGAAGCATACCAGTATACTTCATCAGCTTTTCCTTGTCTGTCAATTGCTCAAACATTTCGCCATCGCCGTCTCTGAGCCAATCTTCATTTACTCCGAATTCTCTGCAAATATCATTTATTACTCTATCAGGAATACCGGTTCTGCCATTTTCGTAATTTGAAATTGCAAATTTAGTCAAATTAATTTTGCTTCCAAAGTCATCCTGCCTTAATTTAAGCTCATTTCTTAAGTATTTTATTCTCTCATTCAATTCCACAAGTTTCACCTCCTTGAAATAACTATACCACAAAAAGTTTTAAAAAGCAACTAAAAAGTCTTGACAAAGTTTTAAAAAGCGATTAAAATGTTTTTATAAGCTACAGAAAGCGAGGTGAAGACAAATGTTTGATTTGGACAATCAGAAAGAGCAGGAAATCAATCGCATTGTTACTATCTTAAAGCAGATAGACCTTCCAGATATCTTGCTCCTGACTAGGGATGCGAATACGTTGTTACTGAGGCAACAAGAGGTTTCCAGACAAGAAGATATTTTAGATAAAAAGGTGACTACTAATAAGAAAGCAGGATGAGGAGGTGTGAAGATGCTGGCCAGGGAAATGTTGCGTGTTAAGAAAAATCAGAGGGTCAGAGAGTTTGTAACAGAAATTTTTGCAGAGTGTGAAAGAAAAGGGTTCACGATTTCCGACATGAAGGACCTTGCTACGATTTTTCCGGAAATAGTAAACGAGGCCATCATATCTGAGGAAGAAAAAACAGTCTTTACTGTTTCTTCAGATATTCAAGAATCTCAGCATAGCAATGCTCATATTCATTGATGAAGCTTCCAAAGTCGTCAGTATATGCAGGAATAATTTTTTCGTGTTTTATTTCCATTTGCATATAGAGAATTGCTAAATCATGAGCACGTTTCTCTTTATCAATCATGCTATTTCTCCTTTCTGGTGTACTCAGTGCTGCAACACCTGTACCTAGATTATAGGAGATTTGGAAGAAAATGTAAATGTTTGTGTCAACAGGAAATGAGGAGGTGATATGAAAATGGAGAACTTATTTAACTCTATTAATATTGATTTATCAAAAAATATCTTCGAGTTAAACGGAAAACGCATAGAGCATGTAAGTGAATTGGAACTATCGTGCGAAGGAGATAACTGGTTCCTGCGCATTACAAAAGATGAGTTCTACACAGGAACCAGAGGGCAAAAAATCATGGAATGAATTTTGAAATAAAATCACTTACCTCGGTAACACCATTTTTAAAACGATTTTCCATATAAATGATGAAATTATCCTGAATCTGGAAACTGCCGTCGATATATTTTTTTATAAAATTGGCGCGTTTGAGCTCATTCAGTGTTTCAGTAATATCTTCAGTAGTCCATGTGGATAAAGATTTGATTTCTTTATAAAAACCGCTTGAAAAATGTTTTGCGCTTGCCTTGGATTGACTGTTTTTACGTTTTTCAAGATAAGTCTTATAAAGGCTACAAGCGAGCTTAGCGGAATCTTTCGATAATTTCATTTCTGTTCTCCCTTCTGTATACTCAGCCTGGCGGGGCCTGTAAGTACATTATAGGAAGGAAAGAATAGAAAATCAAGAAAAGAGGTGATAAATATGCCAAAAGAAATACTAAAGCCGCCAGAGGTAGCCCGTATCCTAGGTGTTTCTCCCCAATATGTAAGGGAACACATCCGCCGCGGAATCTGGAAGTTCGGAGAATGCGTGCCGAAGAAAGTTAGGGGTAAAACAACAGATGAGTTTAATATTTACCGTGCCAAATTTGAAAATCATATTGGCCGAAAGCTTAATGAGGAGGAGATAGTTTGAAGAATGCAACCATAGCCGCCCTAACCGTATTAGCCATTTACGGGGTGGAGCCATACGCGGTGCTGCTGTATGCGGTGACAGTAATCTGTTTATATGCAGTGGAATATTGGATTAGAGAAAACAAAAGGGAGGGTAAAGGATGAAACAAGAGGAATTACAGAAAATATTAGAAGCACACAAGAAATGGATTAACAGTAAAGACGATGGTGTAAGAGCCAACCTGAGAAGAGCCGACCTGGACTTCTCGTGCTGGCCATTGTGGTGCGGAAGTCTTGCAGTCAAGGTGTGCAAGCGTATTGCTGTGCAATTGGCATACCACTTTTGCAGGCTAGATTGTGATGACCCAGAGTATATAGCGGCCCGCAATGCGATACTTGACTTCGCAAATCAGTTCCACCGCGTAGGTGAGTGTGGGAAATTAGAAAAAAGATAAGGAGGAGAAAACACTATGACATTTAAAGAAAAATTGCAACAGGAACATCCGGTATTAGTAAATGAGAAATGGCAGGGGGGATGTAATGGTTGCCCAGAGACATATGGGTACGAAGCAGAAAGCGATTGCCTAGCATTAGATGATGTAACGGACGAAGACAGGGAAAGACTTTGCGCAGAGTGCTGGGACCGGGAAATGCCGGAGGAGGAGAAAGGGGAAAATGAATAATCTGATATTAGATTGTATCGAAGCAATTGAGAACGATATGGATGACGGATATCTGGTAGACGAAGACAGCCGCCTGAAATTTGCCCTTAGATATCTGGCAAACGATGAAGAAATCAGTGAGCTTTACGAACTTATAAAAACTGGAAAAGCCCCTGGCGCCGGGAAGCAATCAGGGACTTGATAAAAATAACTCACTCTAATTATAGAGGGAAAACAGGAGGAAAGTCAAGATGGAAAACAAGATAGAAGTGCCGTTACATGAATATGAAGAGCTGATCAGGGATTCAGAGAAGCTGAGAATCATAGAGGAAAATGTAATATGCACCAGAGGGAACTGTGTTGATAAAAATTTTATCATGCAGGTTATTGGCAGAAAGCATGACTGCATAGAGCCGCCGATACCTATCGTCAGAACCATGGCAGGCCATATCAAAGAGTCACTTATTGATAGGGCATTTCATGAAGACGTTGCAGAAGAACTGAAAAAGCAGATAAAAGAGGAGGATTTGAAATGCGAGCAGAAACTGGTATAAGAGCAGATTGTAATACAAGTACAAACGTTATCGACCTTTTAATGGCTAACAAGAGTCCTGTAGAGATTTGCGGAATTATCAATAAACTCCTGAATTGCCTGCTGTTTGATGGGATAGAGGTACAGGATGGGGATAACCCCGGAGACGGGTGTCTGGATTATATCACGTATAATCCTGATGATGATACATTGTATTTTTTTACAAAGGATTTAGGGAGGTAGAGACATGGATTACATGACAAACGCAAATGATTTTACACAGGTACAGCCTCAAACCCGAAATACTCAAACCGAGATGATGATAAGCCGTCAGGCACAGGAGGTACAGGCTGCTATGGTGATCGCCAAGAAGTTTCCCCGGGATGAGGTGGAGAGCTTCAACCGGATACTGCGAGTCTGCCAGCGTAAAAGGCTGGCCGAGGGAGCTATGTATGAGTATCCCAGGGGCGGCACAAAGGTCACTGGCCCTTCCATTCGGCTTGCAGAGGCTATGGCCCAGAACTGGGGAAACATAGATTTCGGCATACTGGAGCTGGAACAGAAGAGCGGTGAGAGCCAGGTGATGGCATATGCCTGGGATCTGGAGACGAATACCAGGCAGACGAAAGTATTCAGCGTGCCACATATGAGAGGAACTAAAAGAGGCAACGTTCCGCTTACTGACCCTCGTGACATCTATGAGATGGTCGCCAACCAGGGAGCCAGAAGGCTGAGGGCCTGCATCCTGGGTGTCATTCCTGGAGATGTGGTGGACGCGGCAGTGGAGGAATGTCAAAAGACATTGGTAAGCGGCAATACAGAGCCATTGATAGACCGCGTAAGGAAAGGCATTAAGTTATTTGAGGACAAGTTCTCAGTCACTAAACAGATGATAGAGAAATACATAGGCTGTAAAACAGAAGCATTCAGCGAGAACGACATGCTCCGCTTAAATAATGTATACCGTTCTCTTCGGGATGGAATGGCGAAGCGTGAAGATTATTTCGAGATCACACCACCTGTTGATGAAAAAGAAGTCCAGAATCCATTTGACGGGAAAAACAGCGAACAGAAGAAAGAAGAAGCCAGAGAAGAAAAAAGTGAAGGAGCGGTGACAAATGGAGAAGAATCTGACAGCGGACAATTATTACTCCCCGGAACAGAACAGTAGATTCTTTTCGGTATCGCAGTACAAGGACTTTATGAAGTGTGAGGCTGCGGCGATGGCAAAGATTAGAGGTACCTATAAACAGCCAGTCACAAAAGCTCTTCTGGTAGGCTCTTTCGTAGATTCTTATTTCGAGGGGACACTGGATGCGTTTGTCCGGGATAATCCTGCGGTATTTACTCGTAAAAATGAGCTTCGCAGCGAGTTCCGCAAGGCTAATGAGATTATTTTCAGGATTAGGTCAGACTCCCTCTTTATGAGGTTCATGAGCGGTGAGAAACAACGGATAATGACATTTGAGCTGTTTGGAACCCCGTGGAAAATGAAGATGGACAGCTATCTGGAGGAGATATGTATCACGGATCTGAAAGTGGTTGCAAATTTCCGTACTATGCCATTCTGGCGGTACGACCTGCAGGGAGCTCTGTACCAGAAAGGTGTGGAGATTGTAACGGGCCAGTTATTGCCGTTTTATTTGGCAGTGGCCACGAAAGAGCGGGTACCTGATCTGGATATATTCCAGGTGCCTCAATCCACACTGGATCTGGCGCTGAAAGAGATGGAAGAGAACATGCCCCGTTTCCTGGCCGTTAAAGCGGGTATGGAGCCGCCCAGATGTTGTGGTAAGTGCGATTACTGTAAGAGCATAAAGGCTGCCAGGATACGAAATTACAATGAATTGCTGGAGGATAGAGGATGAAACTGATAAAGATTTTAAGCGACCGGATACAGATAAAGACGGACGAGTTTGAGTTTTCTGACGCCCGGATTAACGACCTGATATCTGTCTCTGATGGGAAAGTAACCCTTGTGACCACAGTCACATCCCTGACAGATACCGATACATCCCCGGGACTTGGGGATGATGACTATATCGCACAGCCAGAAAGTGTCAAGGTGATTGAGTGCTCCATTATTGGGAGTCTGAAAAATGGAAGGTTTAATAAAGCGATAGACGAGTACCCGGTTACGGATATTGAGGCAGAAGGCATCACCCCGAAACAGTTCGCCGCTATGATAGGCGGCAAGAAGTCTGGCTTCCAGATTGGTAAGTATTGCACTTATGACTGTCCGGCTCTGGTGGATGGAAATAAGTTCTTTCAGCGCCATGCCTGTATTGTCGGCAATACTGGTTCAGGTAAGTCTGAGACGGTAGCCAAGATCCTGGAGGAGGCGGCGAAGCTGCCAGGCACTAACATAGTTGTCTTTGATATCCATGGTGAGTACAGCAACATATCTTACGTGGATAATATCAAATTTGGCGAAGACATAGATTTTCCAATCTGGATGTTAGGCCTGCGGGACATGGCCGCCAATATCCTAAAAATAAAAGAGGACTCTGCAACCGTCGCTATGTCGGCTTTGCGTAAGAGCTACCACAGGATTTGCCCGGATGGAAATGAGGGCAAACCAGTCTGGTTTGATTACAAAGCATTACTGGCAAAGATGCAAGAGTTAAATACACAGGAGGTAAATACCGGAGACGTGTACAAATCCGGTGATAAAGCCGGGATGTATAAGACTGTGAAAGGAGAGCTCAATGGCAAACTGACAGGAACTGTGAATGCCATGGAGGCAAAACTCAGTGATAAACGATACTCCTTTCTATTTGCTCCATACGGGCAGGAATATCTGTATGAGCTCATGCAGGAGATCATGGGCGGGGACAAGCCAGTCAAGAACATCGACCTGTCCGGTATCCCTCATGATGTGGCAATCCCAGTCATAGGGGCGCTGACCAAGCTCATCTATGATATCCAGAGGACCGGCAGCACATACAATCCGATCACTCTTGTCTGCGACGAGGCCCATGTGTATATCCCGGATAATTTTCAGCTCTCTGCGTCAGAACGGCGTATGGTGGAAATCTTCGAGGACATCGCAAAGGAAGGTAGGAAGTTTGGCATCACGCTTTTTGCCGCCAGTCAGAGGCCGTCTGAACTTAACAGGACCATCATGGCCCAGTGTGCGAACTTTATTGTCGGAAAGCTCAATAACGAGAACGACAAGACTATGATAAAAGGTATGCTGCCGGATGGCAATGAGAGCGTGATTGACAGTACCACAATGTTCTCTCCTGGTGATGTATTGATAGTTGGAGATGCATCCCCCATACCACTGAAAATCCATGTACAGCTTGCAAAGGAGCGCCCGCAGTCCCGGACCATAGATTTCTGGGATGAATGGAAGAAAAAAAGGTCTACGGATTATACAGAGCAGATCAAGGAGTATATGGAGAATTAATGAGGTTCCGGCTTTGTGCCTGAATGATATATCACAATACACACAGCGGCCCTGATCAAGCTGGGCCGCGGAAAGGAGCAGCTATGAAACATATGAATATGGAGGAATTCGCAAACGGCGCCTTCACATCACAAATTAACCGGGAATTGGAGAAAGTGACAGAGAATATCCAGGACCCGAATACAGACGCCACGGCAAAACGCCGGATTACAGTGGTTATCGAATTTAAGCCGAATGATGCCCGTAATTTTGTCACCACGGGAGTCCAGGCAAAATCTACTCTGGCACCTGCTCTGGGAGCTGTGACAGCTCTCAATATGGGTAAGAACCTGAAGACCGGAGAGGTGGAAGCCGTGGAGATTGGCAATCAGATCCCGGGACAGATGTCCATCCAGGACGTGCAGGAAGAGGAGATTGCAGAGCCAGACCATGCCGGTGATTCAGCCGCAATGGAGCGCAAGGTAGACCCATCCACTGGGGAAATCTATGAAACCCCGGCCGTTACCAGTAACAATGTGATTGATTTAAGAGCCGCCAGACAGGCGTAAATAAGGAGGATAATATGATGTTAAAAGAAGCTATGCGGTATATCACAGGATTAAAAGCAGAGGCCATGGAACCAAAAGTAGTGGAGATCGCAGGTAAGACCTATTGCGATAAGGACCTTATGAGATACGATAGAGAGCCAATGGCAGACCAGATCGAGGCAACCACCCTTACGGCTATGATTGATTATATCAAAAGTTGCAAGGAGGAGCTGCGGAAAACTATGATTATCCACGTGGTCAGCCCCACCTGTGTAAAACTCTATTCCGGGCTGACTGCAGAACGCAAGAGGGAATATCTTTTTAAGTCATCTGCCATCGTTCCGAAGTTTTCCTTTGATAACTGGTATGATCAGGAGCGCTTTATTATCGAGTTACAGGCAGATTTCGATGTGACGCCTGACCTGGAAGCCATCCTGAAGGTAGCCGGCAACGTGGAGGCAAAGACCACGGCAAACTATGGGGACGATGGTGTGAGCCAGAAGACTACAATTAAGCAGGGCATTGCGTCCAAAGCAGATGTGCTGGTGCCGAATCCGGTCACACTGGTCCCGTACCGCACATTCCTGGAAGTGAAGCAGCCGCCAAGTGAATTTGTCTTCCGCATCCGGGATGACCGCGGAGAACCGGTATTCAAGATCGTTGAGGCCGAGGGCGGTCTGTGGCGTAATGAGGCTATGAATAATATCAAGCAGTATCTGATCGAGAACCTGCAGAATGACTCGGTATATGACCGTATCACTATCATTGCATAATCAGTTTTATTCCCTGCCCTGGAAACGGGGTGGGGAAGTCAGGAGAACGATATGAACAGCAGAATGAAAGGCAAGGCAGGAGAACTGGAGCTTACTAAGGTCCTAAAGGGATATGGATATAAAGACTGCCGCCGTGGTCAGCAATATTGTGGTGCCAGCGGTGATGCGGATGTAGTCGGCCTTTCTGGTATCCATATCGAGTGTAAGAGAGTGGAGAAGCTGAACATTGAGAAGGCTATGGAACAGTCCATGAACGATGCCAGAATGAGTGAAATGCCTACTGTCATGCACAGGAAAAATAATCATCCATGGCTGGTAACAATGGCCATGGATGACTGGATGAAATTATATAAGGCGGCGGGAAAGCTGCTGTAAGACAGGAAAGTGGGTGGTCAGATTGGCACGTGGTGCCCCGAATAAACGAGGGCTTGACTACTTTCCGAAGATGCTTAATTTCTATGACGATGATAAGATATTCGACCTCATGGACGAGTATGGCCCTCTGGGTGTTACCATCTATGATGTTATCCTGACAATTGTATATAGCCAGGGATATTTTGCCGAGTTATCAAAAGACAAGCTATCAAGAATGGTCATCCGTAAGATAGGAAATAAGTGGATCAAGAATCAAAGGGTTGTCGTGCAAGTGATAGATTATTGTGCGGATTTAGGGCTTTTTGACAAGGCCCTCCTTGCACAGAGTGTTATCACCTCTGAAGGGATTCAAAGACGTTATCACAAGATAGCAGTGAAACTGATGAAGAGACAGCTTTATAGTGAAAAGTATTGGCTCCTCGAAAAAGAGGAAAAAGAGGAGCCTTTATTAAATTCACCCAAAAATCGAATTTCTTCGGAAGAAAATCAAATTGATTCCGCAGTAATTCAAATTTCTTCGGAAAAAAGCCATATAAAAGAAAAGGAAACTAAAAGAAATAATATAAATACGGCTCCGCCGGGAAAACCATTTGACAACCCAGAGCTTGAAAATGCTTTCCAATTCTTTCTCTTGTGTAGGAGACAGAATGGGAAGGTTATCAATGAGGGGCAGATACAACTTTTACGTGAGGAATTATGTGCAGCAGAGGATAACGATAATGGCAGGATAGCTTTGGCTAAAAAAGCGGCTGCAGATGGCTGGACAGGATTTCATTCATTGAAGAAAACCCGGAAGAGGGCAGAGCCAAAGAAGAAAACGAAGTTCAGCAATTTCCAGGGACGCAAATATGATGTTGATAGTTTAGAGAGCCAGTTATTACAGGCTGGTACAGGGAGGATAAAACATGAAAGCATATAAAGGATTTAAAAATAACATGACGTGTAGAGGTTTCCAGTACGAGGAGGGAAAAGAGTACCACGAAGAGCGCGCATTATGCTGTGATACGGGATTCCATGCTTGTGAATATCCACTTGACTGCTTTAAGTATTATGAGCCAGCAGATAGCGTATACCATGAGGTCGAACAGACAGGAGATATTGATAAATCTGAAGGTGACAGCAAAGTAGCTTCCACAGAGATAAAAATAGGAGCGAAGATTGGTATACCCGGTCTGGTGCAGGCAGCTATAGAATACACATCAAAACGGTGTGAAAAAAAAGCGGAAAACCACAATACCGGATACCGTGGAGCATCCAGCAATACCGGAGACCGTGGAGCATCCAGCAATACCGGAGACTGGGGAGCATCCAGCAATACCGGATACCGTGGAGCATCCAGCAATACCGGAGACTGGGGAGCATCCAGCAATACCGGATACTGGGGAGCATCCAGCAATACCGGAAACTGTGGAGCATCCAGCAATACCGGAAACTGTGGAGCATCCAGCAATACCGGAAACTGTGGAGCATCCAGCAATACCGGAAACTGTGGAGCATCCAGCAATACCGGAAACTGTGGAGCATCCAGCAATACCGGAAACTGTGGAGCATCCAGCAATACCGGAAACTGTGGAGCATCCAGCAATACCGGAAACTGTGGAGCATCCAGCAATACCGGAAACTGGGGAGCATCCAGCAATACCGGATACCGTGGAGCATCCAGCAATACCGGAAACTGTGGAGCATCTTTCAGCACAGGAGAAGAAAGTACAAGTTATGCAGGATGCGTAAATTCTGTAGCCGCAGCTCTAGGATTAAATGCAAAAGCTAAAGGAGTCAAAGGCGCCTATATAATATGTGCCGAATTTGAAACGGACAATGATGGGAATTACAGGATCAAAGGAATACAGCTCCACCAGGTAGACGGAGAGAAGATAAAAGAAGAAACATATTATCAACTTATTGATGGTGTAATGACCGAAGTTGATTAAAGATACAGGAGGGCATAATGGAGAAGAGAGAAATTGTCCTAAAGGGCTTTCGGGCCATGAAAGAAATTTGTGAACAGGATCAGAGTAAATGTGCAAAGTGTCCGGTACAGGATATATGCATGGAGATAAAAGCGGAAATGGTTCCCTCTGAGATGGAACTGCCGCTGGAGTAGGAGGAAAATATGGTACACCTGATTGAAAATTATTATGCGATTCCCAACAATATGGGTTTCACTCTTGCTGTTGATAAAGGCAAGACCGACAAGGAAGGAAATAAAACTTATGACACCATAGGATACTGTGGAAGCTTCGAGGAGACGATTTCTCTCCTCAGGCGTAAAGTTGTAGACCAACGTCTACAAAATGGATTATATGAGCTGTCAGAAGCTCTGACAGTGATAGAAAATGTGAAAGAAGAGATAAAGGCGGCGATCACAAATGAGAGCGATCAGTGAGATGTACATGCGTTCCGGAGGTACCGCAAGCCCGAGATACTGTGACGAGTGCCCGAACCTGACCAGCATCGGGAAGCATTACGACTGCAAACTATACCAGGAGGCCGGGGGTACTAAGCACTGGCAGCCGAGTTGGGTAGCATGTAAGTTCTTCGGGCTGAAGCACCTGCCGGGGCAGGCGGTGCCGGAAGAACCAGAACAGGAGATTGACGGGCAGTTAAGCCTGTTTGATTAAGCGGAGGAATAGCATGGATAAATACTTTGAGATTGAAAAAGGCTGTAAATTATATGATGACTATTTTAAGCGGGATGAGGAAATTGAAAAAATACGCAAGGTTTACAATGAGTTTTCCAGTACATACAAAATAGATGCTGAATTATTTCTACCAACAAAAAACAGGTTATTTATAATCCCGACTGAAAGAGATAAGGATAGTTTTAAGACGGAGTTTACCCAAAAGTATGGGGAGAATGGACTAAGACAGTTTAAATGTAACTCTGAAATAGGCAAAGCCTGGAAACGTATGGTTGCTGATATGCCAATACCGCATAAACTGCATTACTTACAATATGGTTTTCACCTTTATGGCCAATATAGTGAAAGATTATTTCACGCTGGAGAAAAACTATATGGATCTATCTCTACGCAATATGAAAGTTTTTCATTAATGCCCTGGATGAAAGAAATGAAAGCCAGTGAATTTTTTAAGATTATCGAATCGGAGGAGGAAAAGAATGGATGACAGAGAGCGACAGATCGCAGACCTCCAGAGGTATCTGGATGACTGGCGGCGGGGTTGGCATAGACAACAGGAGATCAGAAAAGCGGTGTGAAGAATGCAGAAGTTGGAAAGGAGCGAAATAGATGGAATTTATAGCAATTAATTTAGATGATTTTCATGTGAACCAAAAGGATGCTGGAACAAACGCGAGTATGATTTTTATTGAGGCTGAGAATATAACTAAAGCCAAAGGCTTTGTTGAGCGCAACCGACCGGAATCACCTTGGGCGATAGTTAGTAAGAAGATTTTTGATGCAAATATTGTTACCAGACAGGTGTATTTAAATAATTGAAATTTAGGAGGAAATCTGATGAAGATAAGAGTAACAACAGAAGGTAAAAGTGTAGTAATAGATATGGATCAGGCACTGGCCGAGAAGGTATTTAAGGCAAATGAATGCAATGAAGTGTGATAGATGTGGTGAATATTTTGATAGCAATGAATTAAAGATCAAAGGAGGCAATAGCAGCATGGGAAAGACGTTGCGATATGAAATAGATTAATACCGATCAGATGTAAAAAGCGGTTATGTGGGCTAATGCAATTGCTGTCCTATCGGCAATACGGGGTAAGGACGAACGAGGGACCTTGTAAAAAAATCTCTGGAGCAAAAACCAGATAGGCAATAAAAAAGAGGGTGAGCAGATAACGCGCCGGAATGCAACGGGAGTGCCGCGCCATATGCGGATGCCAGTCGGGGGCATTGATTGGGCTGTATGCCAAAGCTGGGAGCCAGTACCGACAATTAAATTAGAGGTGACAATGGAGGTACACCATGAAAAAAGTAATTAAAGAATACATAAAGGAATCAGTGGCATATTTAAATGTCGGTATATGGATAGGAGCTGGCGTAGCGATTGGGATGTTGGCAGCACTTGCGATTTTATGAAAGGCGAATTATGAAGTGCAAAAAGTGCGGCGGCAAAACGCAGGTAACGGACAGTGAGGAAACCCCAGGTGGGCATATGGTCATGCGAAGGAGGCAGTGTACAGCCTGCGGATATCGGTTTAAAACCACGGAAACATTTTGGGAGGATGTAAAAGCAAGAAATAAATGACGGTCTTAGAATATCTGGAAAGGAGAAAGATAGATGGGAAGAAACGGATCAGGATGCCCGGACCCTACATACGATCAGGCATTACCCGCGATCAGGCGGGAGGAAAACATAAGGGCGCGGGAAAAGCGGTACGGGGTAAAGCGCGGAGAGGCAGTACATATCATAGTGGACGTAAAAGACGAGGGCCGGAGGACTGTAAAGGTAAGCCGCCGGATGCAGGTTGTCAATCTGTATGAACACCACATTCTCCTCCAGTATAAAACAGGAGCCTGTGAGAGCTATCAGTATAATGAGTTCCTTCAGATTTTAGACAGGAGGTGATACAAAATGGACGCACTGAAATGTGATAGATGTGGTAACTATTTTGACCATAATCAATTAAGGCTTAGCGGAGGCAATTGCAGCGGCGAACCCTTTGGAAATATAAGTGTAAGAGGGAAGAGTAACTACTGCTGTAGTTATGATCTGTGTGATGACTGCGTTGCTGACTTTTTCCGCTGGGTAAATGATCCGGGCAAATTAATGGGAGGTGATGCTGATGGAAAAGAATAAACTGGAAAGGTACAAGCCCTTGAAAAGGGAACTACTAATGCTTGACAAGCAGATAAGCAAGCTGGAGGGACGCCGGGAGGAGCTTCCGGTGGTGATGGGGAAAGTACAGTCTTCAGACCATGAGTTCCCGTTTACAGAGCGGCGTGTCAGTGTTCCAATGTTGGACCCAAAGGAGGCCGACAAGATTGACCGGGAGATTGTCAGAAAACGGGCCAGGAAATGGAAAGTAGAAGCTGAAATGAAGGAAGTAGAGGAATTCATTGATAATATGCCAGAAGGGGAAGAACGGCAGGTATTTGAGCTGTATTATCTGGAAGGAATGAAGCAGAGAGAGGTCGCGGAAATGATTGGACTGGAAAGGAGCAGCATATCAAAAAAAATTAGTGATTTTCTTCAACTTTCACACAATTCACAAAAAAATATGCTATAATTAAAATAGAACGAGTATAATAAAATATCCTCCGTTTGAAAGTTCGGCTGCGGGGTGTCATAGCTCCGCGGCTGATTTGCAGGTTCCAGGTAATCCAGCAGGTTTGCCCTATATAGAGGCAGACATAGCATGGGTGCCGGGACGTCCGGTATGGCGCATTAGGGCGTATAGGCAGTGCGGTTCCGTAATGGAGTAGATTGACGTCAAGAATTCCGAGGCTGCCGAAAATTTTCTGCACAGCTTGAAGTCCTGCAATGCTATAAAGCTGTAAAAAACTTTATCCGTAATAGATGAGACTGGCCGGTGATTGCAGTAGTCCGGCAATTACGGGTAGCGCTCTGGAAGTGCAAGCAGTTTATAGAGAGAACAAGATTCCCTGGTGTCCGGGGTAAGTTAGCAGTGCATATACTTTAAACTGCATGTCCCAGGTCTGGGATAACAGCACCGTTACGGCGGTGCAATGTTGGGGATTAGCTCAGTCGGTAGAGCATGCGGCTGTTAACCGCAGTGTCGTTGGTTCAAATCCAACATTCCCAGTAAGCTTATCTGTCGCCGGATTTCCGGAGAGGCAGGGAGTGCGACAGCATAATGTGCACTGAGTGCTGCGTAGCTTCCGGGATTATCCCCCGGGGTAAGCAATCGCCTTTTGGCGTACCCCCCAATACATTTTTGAAACGCTCTGTAGAAATATGGGGCGTTTGATGTATGCTTGTGAGAAATATTGACGCAAATATATATTTCTGTTATTATAATAATAAGAAAATATGTTTACGGGGGTGAAGTTATGGTAAATGCGTTGAATGTTGCCAATAACATATTGAACAAAGGTTTTTCCGAGAATATCGACATCACTCCTATGAAGTTACAGAAATTAACGTATCTTGTGTATAAGAAATATTACCAGGATACAAAGAAGCCACTATTTTCTGAGCCATTTGAAGTATGGAAATATGGACCGGTAGTTAGATCTTTGTATGATGAATTTAAAAAGTACAAAGGAAATGCTATAAAAGGTTATCATGCTGAAGCAGATGGTACAATTTATCTGATCAATGAAGATTCATCAAGTTATTTTAAAAAAGCAATCAATGAAATATGGGATAAGTATAAAAAGTATGATGGTATTCCGTTATCTGAGATGACCCACCGAGAAGGGACGGCTTGGTATAAAGCCGCTAAACGTCGAGATAGTTATTTATCGAATTGTGATATAATGGAAGAGGACCCATTTGTTTCATGAAAGATGAAGATTTTTTATACGGAAAACCCAATGAAGAAATTGATGAACCATTAGATGATGCAGTCGCAGTTGAAGATAATCTGAAATTGCACAGATTAGATACAGAAGAAAAGGATAAAGAGCGAAAAGAAAAACGCTATTTTTCGGCTTTTAGATTAATTGTTGGATGTTTAGTATTTCTCGGATTGATATTTATAGTTGATGTAGTTTGTAGCGTCACTATAAAAGGAGAACTTTCGGAGATAACGAACTCAATTGTTGAAATAGTAAAAACATTGCTGTTTACATTGAGCGGATATTTATTTGCGAGAAGAGAAAATGGCGATTAGTAAATTAAATTAATACTGAGAGCGTCTGGTCAGATAACTGGCTGGGCGCTTTTATTATAGGTATATAGCTCAGGGGTTAGAGCGGCGGCCTTATAAGCCGTGTGTCACCGGTTCGATTCCGGTTATGCCCATTTTGTGCCAGATTTCATTATGTTGTGAGATGTGCCGCACCAAAACAGTTAATAGTTACTTGGGTTTATGTCGTTTGTAAGGATCTACTTTAGTACCATCTTCCCGGGTATAGCCTTTAACTTTTACAGACATTGGACCACGGCGAGGCGGTTTTTCACTGCATTTACCTTTATCTGCCATAAAATCACCTTCTCTTTTGTGGTTCGGCACAAGAAAAGTATATCATGGAGGGTATGAAATGCAAATTGAAATATTGGGAACAGAGTATTCCATAGAGCGCAAGAAAATATCAGATGATATCCTGTTAGAAAACAAGGATGGATATTGTGACAGCACAACCAAAAGTATTGTCACATGTATGCTAAAACCGGAATATGGGAGCTCAGTAGACGTAGAACCAGAAGAAAAGCGGCTACTGCGGCATGAGATTATTCATGGGTTCCTTTATGAGAGCGGATTAGATGCAAATAGCAATTGGGGCACTGATGAAGAGTTGGTAGACTGGATTGCTCTTCAGTTTCCCAAAATGCTGAAAGTGTTTAAGCAAGCGAAATGTATCTAGAACTACAGGCATTGCCTTTGTTTGCAAATTAGTAAAATGATGGTAATTAGCTGTTAAATATTGCATATGCTTCAAATTGGCGATACCATTTATATGAGGGAGGCGATAATATGCAAGATTTAAGGGAATTTACACCAGAACAAATTATTGCAAGAGCAAAGTTCTATGAAAGGAAAATGAGATGGTTACAGGCTGACGCAAGACAGTTCATTGCAGGGGAACGAAATGACGAAAAGGAGATACTTAGTAGATACCATGCGTTGCGAAAAGAAATATTCCAAGAATCAAAATATCTGGAATCCTATAAAGGAGAGATATACTACATATCAGAAGTCCATGACGCTTATCAAAACGGAATGGATGACTGCCGAAGGAATGGCTTTTCGCATGTGACAGAGAAGAAGGTATCAAACAGGATAGTATCTATATTGGAAGAGGCCATATATCGGCTGACAAAAGAGCTGGATTACATGGGTGTGTATAAGTGATTGAGTAGGAGACGGTTTAGGGCCGTCTCTTTTTAATGCATTAAAATAGAGGAAGGTGATAAGGTGAATACACGAAGCATAATGAAAAAGCTACAGACAGCTATACTAAAAGAAGGATTAATAGTAAGCATAGATACGCGACAATTCTATGTTCAAGATCAGCAACGTATGATAACAATATTCCGCCTTACCACCCCCGTGTCACACCGTAAGAAAACAGGGAAATTAAAAGATGAGCGGATGACGATACTTTCGTCTGCATCTGGCATAGAGGCAATACAGTGCCTGAACGACATATATAAGGCGGTGAAAACTTAATGCAACAAGATAGACTTACAGGAAAGTTAAAACCGCAGTATAAGACGTTTGCCGATAATTATATAGAAAATGGCGGCAATATGACAAAGGCAGCGAGAGACGCCGGATATGCAGAAAAGGGCTTGAATAAACGAGTGGGAAGGCTGATGGCAAACGAGGGCATAAAGGAATATATAGCCTGTAGACAGCAGGAAATTGATTCACAGCGAATATGTAGCCTGAAAGAGATACAAGAGTTCCGTTCCCGTGTTGTTCGTGGGGAAGAAAAAGACCAATTTGAACTTGACGCTGCACTCACAGAAAGATTAAAAGCCGCAAATGATTTAGAAAAAGCTTTAAAAATCAAGGAAGAGGAAGAAGAGAGACATCGTATTGCAGAAGCGGCCCGCAATGCTGGAACATGGCATATGGACTTAGATATCATTGCAGACGGTTTTCACCCAATTATCCGCGATATCAGAAACCGAAAACATTCAGAGTATGACTTTCCAGGCGGTAGAGGGTCTACGAAGTCGTCTTCCGTATCATGTATCATTATAGAGCTGATTAAGAACAACAGCGATATGCACGCTTTGGTGCTGCGTAAAGTAGGCAACACTATAAGGGATTCAGTGTATGCGCAGCTTAAATGGGCTATACAAAAGATGGGTCTGGAGGAGGAATTTGAGTATAAAACTTCTCCATTAGAGATTATATACAGACCTACAGGTCAGAAAATTTACTTCCGCGGTGCGGATGATCCACTTAAAATCAAATCAATTAAGCCGGAGTTCGGATACATTGGGATTATATGGTTCGAGGAACTGGATCAGTTTGCGGGACCGGAGGAAATCCGAAGTATTGAGCAGTCTGCCATCCGTGGAGGTGATGTGGCTTATAAATTTAAGTCATTTAACCCGCCTAAGAGTAAAAATAATTGGGCGAACGAATATGTGGCAGAGACAGAGAGGGATAACCCTGACGCTGTAGTGTACAGGAGCACATATAAGGATGTCCCGCCGGAATGGCTGGGACAGAAATTTATAGATGACGCTGAACATTTGAGAAAGATTAACCCGGAAGCGTACGAGAACGAGTATGATGGTGTGGCTAACGGTTCGGGAGGAAATGTATTTGAATATCTGGAATTGCGAGAAATCACTGACGAAGAGATTAGCCGCATGGACAGGATATATCAGGGTGTTGACTGGGGATGGTACCCAGATAAGTACGCGTTTATCCGGTCATATTACGACAGCCATCATGAAAAGATATATCTGATTGATGAGAATTATGTAAACAAAACGCCGAATAAGAAAACGGCAGAGTGGATAATCAAATATGGGTATGATGACTATCTGATTACCTGCGACAGCAACGAGAACAAATCCGTGAATGACTACAGGGATATGGGTATTCTGGCAAGAGCAGCTATCAAAGGCCCTGGAAGCGTAGAGTACGGGTTTAAGTGGCTGCAAGGCAAGACGATCGTGATAGACAGGCGCAGGACACCAAATGCCTACAATGAGATTACCAAATATGAGTATGCCAGAGATAAGGACGGCAATGTCATGAGTGGTTATCCAGAGGGACAGGAAGACCATATAATAGCGGCATTACGCTATGCGTATGAGGACTTCTTCAATCGGAGGGGGAATTCAGCGTAATGGGAATTATATCAATGATTAAAAGGTGGTGGGGAATGTTGTTTAAAAATGAGGCAGAGAGAGAGTTTAACGTCAGCCCGGTAACGTCCCCACAGATGGACGCTCTTATCAATAAGTGTGTGATGATATACAGAGGTCATCCGGCGTGGGTAAACGAGGAAGACCATATTCGGACAATCAATTTTGCTAAAACCATATGTGAGGAGACTGCCAGGCTGACAACGCTTGCAGTCTCCATTTCAGTTAGTGGTTCGCCTATGGGGGATTACTTGCAAAAGCAGATGGATAAGTGCTATTTCAACCTGCGCAAGTGGGTAGAGATGGGGATTGCACATGGTACAGCAATACTTAAGCCTAACGGTAGCGGTGTGGATGTGTTTACCCCGGCAGACTTTGTTATCACATCCACGGACGATAACGGTAATATCAATGGGATTATATTCAAAGACAGTTACCAAAATGGACAAAAGTATTATACCAGACTAGAGTACCACAGATTTGAAAGTGACTCGGTGTATGCCATATCTAATAGAGCTTATGTATCTGACAGCCAAGATGACATTGGAAAGAAGATAGACCTGGCAAAGACACGCTGGTCGATGTTGTTGCCAGATGCGTATATCACCAAAGAAAATGGCGAGAGGCTGGATAGTCCTCTGTTTGGAGTGTTCAGCACACCTGACGCGAACAATGTGGATAGCAGCAGCACATTGGGGCTGCCTATATTCTCCACTGCAATTGAAGAATTAAAAGATCTGGATATCGCATATAGCAGAAATGCGTATGAAATTAACATCAGTCAAAAAATAACCCTATTGGATGATAGATTGACACAAAAAAGCGGAATGAAAATAGGAGATAAACAAGACATAAGGCTTCCTAAATTTGTGAGAAATGTGCTCGGGAGTAGTGCAAACGAATTCTATCAGGAAATAAACCCACAGTTAAATACAGAGACAAGAAAAGTAGGAATTAACATGTATCTCTCATTTATTGCTTATAAATGTGGTTACAGCAACGGTTACTTCGTATTTGACGAAAAAACGGGGATGGTAACGGCGACGCAGATAGAAGCAGACCAGCAGAGGACAATACAGTTTATAAAGGACTGCCGGGACAAGCTGGAAAACTGTATGGGCGGCCTGATATATGCATTGCAGATCATGGCGGAGCTGTATGGCCTGGCGCCCTCCGGGCAGTATGAGGTTGAATACGGCTTTGGAGATATCATATACAGCTACGAAGAGGACAAGGCAAACTGGTGGAAGTATGTGGTAAATGGGAAAATCCCGGCGTGGAAGTATTTTGTGAAGTTTGAAAGCATGACAGAGGAAGAAGCCAAAGCCCTTACAGCAGAAGCACAGCCGGAAGAGCCGACGTTATTTGGAAAGGAAGAGTAGCTTATGCTGTCACCGGATTATTTAAGGCAGATAACAGAAGGAGCAGAAGAGAATGCCAGTAGGCTGCACCAGAAGGTTATATCACTCATCATCTCCCGGATGGTCAGAAGACTGGAAAGGAGAGAGGATTATCTTTTCACTCCAATTGATAGGTGGCAGATAGAAACAATTCAAGAGTCAGGATATCTGCTGGAAGATATACAGAAAGAAATATCGAGCCATCTTGGAACCCAATATAAAGAGGTTCAATCCAGAATGGAAGAGGCAGGTATAAAAGCTATTGAGTATGACAATGAAGTGTATAAAGCTGCTGGACTGTCCCCTACGCCACTAAAACAAGCGCCACACCTGATTAGACTTATGCAGAGAAATTATGAAGCTACTAATGGAGAGCTACGGAACCTTACACGGACAACCGCCAATGCCGCACAGCAGACGTTTATTGAGGAATGTGATATGGCGTATGAGAAGGTCACTCGAAATGTACAACCGTTATCGGGAGCGGTGAGAGAAGCAGTTGATAATGTGTCGAAAACTGGCGTGAAAATTGTGTATCCATCCGGCCATAAGGACTATATAGAGACAGCAGTTGCAAGGACGGTTAGAACAGGCGTGGCACAAGCTACAGGAGATATACAAATGGCACGTATGGAGGAAATGGAGTGGGATATTATACTCACAAGCGCACATTACGGGGCACGTACGGGAGATGGCGGGGAAAACCCAGGTAATCATTATTGGTGGCAGGGGAAATTTTTTAGCCGTACTGGTCAGGATAAAAGGTTTCCTGATTTTCGCACTTCAACAGGATATGGTTCCGTAACTGGATTGTGCGGTGCAAATTGCCGCCATTCTTTCGGACCTGGAGACGGAATTCATAATCCATATGGTGACATTGATTCCGAAGCAAACAAGAAGATTGAGGATATTAACAAGCACATGAGAGGAATGGAACGTAATATCCGTAAAACAAAGCAAGAGTTGCTTGGTTTGCGAACGGCAATTGAGAGCACGGGGGATGAAAAGTTGAAGTATGAGTTACAACAGGAATATGACCATATAGCTGCCACACTTAAAAGACAGAATGCGAAATACAAGAATTTTTGTGATATGCATAATATAAAACCTTTGCAGGAAAGGCTGCATACGGCAAAGTGGGGTCATTCAGAGGAGATGAAGGCCAGAGAGGCTGTGGATAGATACAATAACAAATCTACATAAGAGGTGCGTGTGGTTCTCCGGGAACATACATGGGGGTTCGATTCCCCTCACACGTGTTACCTGGCCGGGGGTCAATCCGGCAGAATCCAACCGCAGAAAGAGCGGTCAATAAAACCATTTCAGGAGGCAAGGAAAATGAAAAACATTTATGAAATCATGAAAGAGTTCGGAATTGAGATCCCAGAAGACAAGAAGGATGGATTCGACAAGGCATGGAAAGAAAATTACCGGACAAAGGCTGAATTCGAGAAGGCGGCAGCCAAAAGGGACGAATACAAAAAGTCTCTTGAGGACGTGCAGGGAAAACTTGAAGATTTTGAGAAGGTGGATGTGGAAGACTTACAAAACCAGGTTAAAACCCTAACAGCAGACTTGCAGAAAGAGAAGGAAGAGCGTGCTGCCGAAGAGTCACGCAGGGCATTGGAGAAGACAGTAGATACATTCATGGGAGACAAGAAATTTGTGAACTCCCTGACCGCAGACAGTATTAGGGGAAAACTCATGGAAGAACTGGATAAGGATACCGCAAAAGGAAAATCCATTGAAGATATCTTCAATGGACTTATCACAGACAAAGACGGGAACCAGATCCCGAACATTGTCGTGGATGAGGAACAGCAGAAAGCCGAACAGAATAAGGCAAAATTCACTACGAAGTTCACCGGTACTGGAAATGGCGGCATGACAAAAGATGATTTCAGGAAGCTGTCCCTTGACGAACGTACTAAATTGAAACAGAGTGACCCGGAACTGTACGAAGCAATGAGAAAATGAAAATAGGAGGAAATAAGTTATGGCAATGACTGGAACATTTGGAGGTTTTGTATTTGACCCGGAGGTATTCTCCGAATATATGGCAGAACAGCCTACATGGAATGACAGAATTTTAGCATCCGGTATTTTGGTACAGGATAATACGATTATGGATTTGATCGGTGACAAGGGTAACGTGGCAACACTGCCTTTCTATGTGCCGATTGATGCCGAAGAGGACCCAGCGCTGAACAATGATGGCGAAACGGACAACACCCCGTCCGAGATTTCTGGAAGCAAACAGACCTGTATGTTGATCCAGAGGATGAAAGCATGGAAGGCGCAGGATTTTACAAAAGAACTGACTGGAGCGGACCCTATGACACATGTCGCAAATAGCGTATCCGGATACTATCGGCAGGTGAGAGCTAAAGACCTGATGTCTATTGTGGATGCTGTGTTAAGCCTTGACGGGATGGCGAATCATATCACAGATATCTCGGCTGCAGAAGGGGACCCTGCGGAGGCAAATAAAGTAGATGAGACTACGCTTATTTACGCACAGCAGAAAGCAATTGGGGATTCTGCAGAGAATATGGGACTTTTGTTCATGCACTCTTATATGTATGCCAGATACAAAGCTATGGGGCTTGTGGATTACAACAAATATACTGTGCCGAATGCTTTGGCTGGTGATATGGAAATGCCGACGATCGGAGGTTTCATCCCGGTAGTGTCTGATCGGTTTACAGTAGATACGTCTGGTTCCGTGCCAGTATATAAGACTTATATGATTGGCTCCGGCTCTATACTGACCTGTGATAAGACTAACTATGAAGACCCATACTACGCAGACTACGACCCAGAGACAGAAGCGGGCATTCGCAAACTGTATACGAAGCAGGGGTATGTCATGCATCCCAATGGATTTTCTATTGCTGCAACAAAGATTAAAAAGGAGTCCCCGACAAATGTAGAACTCGGGGCAAAGGCAAACTGGTCTTTGGCTTATAAGGAGAAGAACATCCGCATGGGTATGATTAAGTCCAATGGATAAGAGGTGACGTTATGTATACCACATACGAATTTTACGTTACACGCTATTTTGGCGATATGATCCCGGAAGATGTATTTGAAAAATTCTGTCAGCGGTCTTGTGATGAAATTGACGTTATCACATTTGACAGGCTGGTAGAAGGATTTCCGACTGATGAAAGAGCAGCGGCCAGGGTGCAGAGAGCAATATGCGCCCTGGCTGAATTGTTTTACCGGATAGATGCAGAAGATAGAAAAGCAGAGGAATCTACTGGTATCATCCACAAAGAGGACGGAACGGTGATAGGAAAGCAGATAACCGCCGTGTCATCCGGGAACGAGTCTATACATTATGCTGTGGGACAAGGTACAACAATCAGTACCATAACAACAGCGGTAAAAGATGTGAAATCGCGCAGAAAGTTGGAATACGACACAGTAAGGGAATACCTTACCGGCGTTAAAGATAATAAAGGAGAGTTGCTATTATATGCAGGATTGTAAAATTAATGTTTTAGGGACAAAATATAGTCTATTTTTCCGTAAGAGAGATGAGGACGAAGGATTAAAAGAAAATGATGGGTACTGTGACAAAACCAGTAAAGAACTTGTGATTTGTGTCCATGAACCAGAATTAAATTCAGTCAAGAATCTTGAGGTTTACGAAAAGAAAGTGGCGCGACATGAGATTATTCATGCCTTTATTGAGGAAAGCGGGCTTTCTGAAAATACTTTTATATGTAAAGAAGGATGGGCGAAGAATGAAGAGATGGTTGACTGGATGGCCGCTCAGCTTCCAAAAATATTCGTAGCATTTTCAAAAGCTGATGTGATGTGAGGCGATTTTCATGTATGATAGCACAATTACAATGTTTAACCGTAGCGGCAGTGAAAAGAAAGGCTTTGTTTGGTTCCCGACTGTCATTGATGGCGTATACCTTATCATAGACAAGGGTGCTGGTATGGTCAAAACCGGGCTGGCAGAAGCGAATAAGGCTAACCTGCATATCCAGTATATATCTGTAGGCGGAAAGGTACTGGTGGTCGGAAAACCGTACATGCTGCCGAAAGAGTGGAATGCGCAGTTGGATGAGGAAAAAGCGACCTCAATTACATTCAACGAGGGATGTGACTTCTTTATTGAGGGCGAATACCCGGAAGATGTGATTCAAGACGACGATATATTATATACGGATGGCCTATTTTCCTGCATGAAAGCCAAACGGGACAATGTATTTAAACTCAACACAGTAGGCAAGTACACCCTCATACCCCACTTTGAGATTGGCGGTGAGTAAATGGCCCGGAAGCATTTTAAGGATTTTTCCGTCGAGAAAATGAATGTCAAAATCAAGCTCGATATGAGCGGATTAGACGAAGCCATACAGCGCGCCCAGTACGCTCTTGACGGTGCAATCATGCATAGTATGATACCTTTTATGCCAAAAGTTAGCGGGAACTTTATAGAGCGTACTGTAGCAAAAAGCGCATCTGTTCAGGGTACAGGAATCGTCTATGCCGGAGTAGGACCCGAAGGGCGTTTTTTATATGAAGGAAAAGTTATGGTCGACCCCGTGACGGGCAGCACATACGCAAGGCCAGGAGCAAAGAAGATTGTAACTGAAAGAGAGTTGAACTATAACAAACTGGCGAATCCAGACGTACAGAAAGAATGGTTCCTCGCGGCGAAAAGGAAAGACATGAAAGAGTGGGAAGATGCAATGAATAGGGCAATAAAGGGGTGAGAGCGTGGCAAATGTAAAATATGATACCAGTGGTTCGGCCTATCTGACAAAAATTATTGATACCCTTCTGAATCAGTTCCCGGGATGGGGCGACGAAGAGGTGGTATTCTCCTTTGTGGAAGAGGAATCTGGTGTAGGATGGTTCCCGGTGTCCGGTGCAATCATCGAGTCGGAGAAGAAGACCATATGCGGAGAGGTGAAGCAGAAGTGCCAATATCCATTTTTTGTACTTTACCGCATGGGAAAATCATCGGAATCTACACGCATCAGTGTGAAAGAGAAGCTGGACATGTTGGGTGCATGGCTGGAACAGCAGGAAGTGATAATTACAGGTGAAAAATACAGATTAAAGAGCTACCCCGATACAGGGGATAGAAAAATCAAATCAATCAGAAGGACAACCCCGGCGTACAATTCTCAGACATATGATAATGGAATTTACGACTGGGTTGTTTATATAACCGTACAATACGAAAACAACTATTTTGAGTAAAGGAGAATGACAATATGAAAGCTGAAAGACAGTACCTTGCACACCTTATTGATGCTGCTTTTGACACAACTTATGCAGCGAGCACTTATGTTAGGCTGGGGGATGATCTGGAAGAATTTAACGAGGAGCTTAACCCAGAAGTCGAAACGAAAAAAAATATATTAGGAAGCCAGAGCGTACAGCATTCTGGGTATGAGGTAAGTTCAGAGGTTTCCCCCTATTATTACTCATATGATGATAAGTTATCAGAAAAAATCATGGATATAGCAATGAACAGGAAGAAGGGGGATGCATGTAAGACCTCACAGGTAGATGTACTGCTGGAGGCTGATGGGACCGTCCTTAAGGCATGGCGTGAGGACGTATATGTGATTCCTGATTCTGTAGGCGGTGATACAACAGGAGTGCAGATACCATTCACTGTATATAATGCCGGAAATCGTGTGGAAGGTAAATTTGATTTAAGCACAAAGAAATTTACAGCAGGGTCCAGTAATGAAGCATGAACGTTACTGAACGCAGTTAAAAAAGCATATTTTGAATCGCTGAGTAACAATGAACTTTTAATTGGCCCAGAAAAGGAGTTAGAGTATGAGCAACAAATTAGTGAAACCAAATTCACAGATAGCGAATAGAAATGAAGAAGAACTGATTATTAATACCGGCACGAAAAAATATGTGATCAAAGATGAACACAGACGGCCGATGGGAGAATTCTTTTGGAATCCGTCCGATACTGGTATCTTAAGCCGATATAATGACGTAGTTACATTTTTTAACAACCTCGACCTGAAAGAGGGCGAAGATGCAGAAAAATTTATTGTTGATGCAGACAAAGGAATTGTGGAAAAAATGTCCTATTTGCTAAACGAAGACACCAGCACTTCTTTATTCAGTAAAGTGGCGCCATTGTCCATGTTGGCTAATGGGAATGTATATGCCTTTGAAGTTTTGGAACAGATTGCGAGTTTAGTCGAAAAAGAAAGTAAAATCAGGGTGAACAGAGCGAATACAAGGGTAAATAAATACACAAGGAAGTATCATAACTAATGGATGTATGGGAACTTCCAAAATCTTTGAACGTTTGTGGTAAAGATTATAAGATACGAACCGATTTTCGTGAAATCGTTGATATCCTTAGAGCTTTTAACGATCCTGATTTAAATGACACAGATAAGATTTTGACAATGATTGACATACTCTATGTTGATATTGAAATTGTCGAAAATATGGGGACAATATATGTTCTGTCCGACGGAAATCCTCTGACACAGGAAGCGGTGACAGAGGCCATACAAAAGGGTGTGGAATTTATTGAAGCAGGAACCGAAGGCGATAATAAGCCCAAACCGCGCGTTATGGATTGGGAACAGGACGCCCCTTTGATTTTTCCATCTGTAAATAAAATGATTGGACACGATGTGAGGGCATTAAAATATATGCACTGGTGGACGTTTCTGGGGTACTTTATGGAAATACCAGACGGTACATTTTTACAGGTGATAAATATCCGTCAGAAAAAAAATAGTAAGTCTAAGATGGAAAAATGGGAGAAGAAATTCTATAACGAAAACCGTAAATTATGTGATCTTGACAAACGGCTCTCAAAGGCAGAACAGGAAGAACGGGACAAGCTGAATAAAATGCTTGGATAGCAGGGGGTGGCAGGATGGAAGATGGCTCCATTATCATTGATTCGTCAATCGATACAGATGGCGTAAAAGCTGGAGCAGATAATATAAAGGACATACTCAAAAGCCTGGTACTGTCATGTGATAAGCTGCGCGCATCAATAGACGCGCTCTCTGCATCCATGTCAGAAGGGTTTAAAAGTGTTGGCGGCGGTGCAAAAGAGGCTACAAATGGAATAAAAGAGTTAGAAAACGCGGAAAAAAAGGCAAAAAAGCAGGCAGAAGATTTAAACGATATCCATATAGAACGGTCTGGAAAAGGCGGATATGATCCCAAAGTTATGGAATATGTAGAAAACTATGCGAATAAAGCATCCAGCGCAATAGACAACCTAAAGACAAAAGCAGAAGAATACAAGCGACAACTGAGAGAGCTTGAAGAAGCAGGAAAATATTTCGATAACAGTGACGAGTACAATGAAGTATATATCAAATTGCAGGATATAAATGGACAGATAAGAGAGTACAAGAAGAACCTTAATGATATGGCGTACGGCGGAAAATTGACAAGCTTGGATAATGAATTGGACTCATTAGCGAAAAGAACTAGAACTGTAGCGGAGGAAACCAGATATTATGAACTGAAGCTAAAACAGCTCGCGTCTGAAAATCTAGGGTTTGGAGACGAAGAATACGACAGTGTATACCAAAAACTTCAAAAAGCAAGAGCTGCTGAAAAGGAGTACAAGAAAAGTCTTAATGATACCAGCAATGAACAGAAGCGTTCTACAAAGACTGGAAAAACTTTGGCAGTAGCACTTGGCGGATTGGCGAAACGTGTAAATAAGCTGACGTTTCATGCGTTTACTCTGAGCAAATCTCTTATGCTGCGTGGCGTGCGCGGCGCTGTTAATGGTGTTTCTGCTGGATTTAAGAAGCTTACAAGTATATTACATAGGACGAACAAAGAATCAAATAAATTCGGCATGGGCAGGATGCTGGGAATGTCCGTCATGTACAGCACAGTTTTTAAAGTCCTGTATGGAATCACCACGGCAATAAAGGAGGGGCTTGTAAGCCTGTCTCAGTATTCTGACGAGACAAATAAGAGTTTGTCCATGCTACTATCTGCATTAACACGCTTAAAAAATAGTGTCGCTACGGCATTCGCTCCACTTATAAGTGCAGTTGCGCCGATATTAACGAAATTTATTAACCTTCTGTCTCAAGCCATAACATACGTTGGAATGTTTATTGCGGCGCTTACTGGAAAAAACAGTTTCACAAGGGCAAAGGCAGTACAGCAGGACTTCGCCGACACTTACGGGGAGACAGCAAAGAACGCGGATAAGGCTACAAATTCTATCAATGACCAGTCTGATGCGCTGAAAGACGCAGCGGACGAGGCGGAAGGCTATCTCTCCCCCATTGACGAGATCAACAAAATCCAAAAGAAGATCACTGATACATCTAAAAACAGTGGAAATGACAGCGGAATCAGTACACCCGATACTGGGCTAAAGCCAGAGGACATGTTTGAAACAGTGCCGATAGATAATGCGATCCAGGATTTTGCAAAACGATTGAAAGACCTTATCAAATCAGGTGATTTTGAGGAGATAGGGCGTATCCTTGGAGAAAAAATCAACGGTGCGGTTAAGAAGATAACTGATTTTATTGACTGGAAAAACTGCGGTGGTGTTATCACCAACTTCATCAATAAATTTTGCGATCTTTTTAATAGCCTTGTGAAGACTATTAACTGGGAAGCAATAGGGCGAATGTTCGGAACCGGCATTAATACCCTTGTCAATACTCTTTATCTGTTGTTCACGGGTATTGACTGGGAGGACTGTGGCAGGGCATTAGCAGATGGGATTTATGGGATATTTGACGAAATAAAGTGGGACAAGTTGGGCCTGACATTGGCTGAGGGGCTTAATACAGTTATCAAGTTTCTTCTTGGATTTGCGAACCGGATGGAGAAATTTGAGACGTGGAAAAAGATTGGAAAATCATTAGCTTCTGGACTGATGAATGCCATTAATAATATCGAGATTGAAAATCTAGGTACTGCGCTTGGAAAGATAATCCAGGGATTCATACACTTGGCTAGCAATTTCGTCGATGGAATCACATTCGGAACGCTGGGGGCAAAGATAGGCAGATCACTCACAAACATGATCCATGAAATTGATCTGTCAGAATTTGCTTGGACACTTGCCACTGCAATAACCGGAATAATAAAAGAAATCCATAATTTTATTGATGAAATCGACTGGGATTCTTTAGGAAATAAAATAGTTGATTCCCTGAATACATTCTTTTCTACTTTTGGATGGGAAGAAGTTGGAACTACAATCAGTGATGCGGTTATAAAGCTTCTTGATTTATTGATAAAAATTGTAAATGACACCAGATGGGATGAATTTGGAGAGAATGTCGCGAAAATGCTTGAATCAATTGACTGGGGTGGGATCCTTAGCAGGCTATGGGAATTGATAAAAGGTATTTTCGTTAAGGGATTAGGCGGATTCCTTTCGGGGCTGGAAACTAATACACCGGGTAAGATTGCGGCAACTATTGCTAAGATCATTATGGCGATAGGGATAGCAGGTAAAGTATTGGGATTTATAGGCGATATAGCTCATGCACTTGGAAGTACACAGGCTACTGGTATACTTGGCGGAGCAGTTACCGTATTAAAAAAATTCCTTGGCGGGAAGGATGGAATAGCAGGAATTTTCGCTAAGGGCGGAAAAATAATGACTGCTATCACTGGCGGACTCGGAACAGTTTCAACTGTTCTCGGAAATGGAATAAAAGCGATTGGTGGCGCATTGGCAACAACAGGCCCCTGGGGAATCATTATAGTGGCGGCTGTCGCCGCACTTATCGCTGTTATATGCAACTGGGACAAAGTAAAGAAATTCTTTACCGAAGATCTCCCCAATTGGTGGAATTCATCTGTTGCTCCTAAATTTACTGCAGCAAAAGATTGGGTAGTGCAGAAATCCACAGAATTAAAAGACGGAACTATAAAGCAGATAGATACGTTAAAGACAAATATAGGAGAAGCTTTTGAGGTGGTAAAGACATCTGCTCAGAACAAAATGGCTGCGGCAAAGGAAAAAGTCGTAAGCATTGCGTCAAGTATGAAATCAGGTGCCGTGGAAAAGATAAGCAATTTAAAAGAGTCTGCGTCAACGAAATGGAATGAATTAAGGGATAATACGGCAAGTAAATGGCAGAGTATAAAAGCTTCAGTTTCCGAATCGGCCGCCTCACTTGCAAAAGAGTCTAAAAGCAAAATCACAGAACTGAAGAGTGGTATTGCGGAGCAGTGGAAGCAAGCTTTAAGCGAAACAAATTCAAAATGGAAGTCCATGAAAGAAAGCGTAACAAATGGGGCCAAAAATATGCAGAGTGGAGCAATATCTCCGCTTAAAATGATCGCTCAATCATTCAAAAGTACATTTTCAAGCCTTGTCGGTATCGTGACCAGACCGTTCCAACAGATTGTTTCCGCGGCGTCGAGTTTAGCAAGTAGGATATCCAGCATCATAAATAGCATCAGGTATAGTTTTAGCTCCATAACCAGTATGGGTTCTGGATTAAGCTTTAGCAGTTATTCCTACCGTCCCAGAAGTTACACTATGCCGCGTTTGGCAAGCGGTACAGTGGTTCCAAGGCGTGCCGGTGAATTTGCTGCTATTTTGGGGGATAACAACAAAGAGGCAGAAGTCGTATCACCCCTTTCCACCATGAAGAAAGCGTTTAAAGAAGCCTACAGGGAAATGGGAGGAAATGCAGGAGCAAGAACCTATAATGTAAAAGCTGACGTGCAGCGCAGGACGCTATTTGAACTCGTGATTGATGAAGCAAAAATGAGGCGGACTCAATCCGGCGTCAATCCATTTGATTTAGTATAGGAGGGCAAACATGGAGCAATTTGAAATAAATGGGGTGGCGGTTGCCGCCCCATCTACATATAGTCCAGTCTTTGCAACTACATCGACAGAAGATAGCGACAGATCGCAGGATGGCGTTATGCATAACACCCCTATGTTTACAATTGGAGGATATGATACAACCTGGGACTACCTTAGTTGGGAGGAGATAGCGAATATACTTAATCAGTGTATTGGCAGAGGCAGCGTGTTGCTTCACTATCCCAATCCGCGAATCCCGGGTCAATGGCAGGATGGTGAATTTTACTGTTCCAATTTTAATATGGATGCACAAACCCTTGAAGAAGGGTTTGAAATTTGGGAAGGGTTACAAATCAATTTCAGGAGTGTGAATCCAGAGTGATTAATGTAAGTAATGAATTTAGAGAAGTAATGAAAACCCGCAGAGGTTTTTTGCAGTATGCCGATATTACATTTAAAGATGGTAGGACTGTAAACTTAGGGCCGAAAGATTTCGCATTATCAAATAATTCAATAACTGATGCGGCTGGAATGAATACGCTTCCTCTTGGCGCAGCAATCGCAAAGAGCATCCAGTTGGAAATCATAAATGATAAGGAACAGTTCGCAGATTACGATTTTCTTATGGCTGAGATACATTTAACGTTAAAATTACAGCTGTCGAGTACCATAGAATCGGTAAACAAGGGCACATACACAGTAATAACCCCTGAATCATATGGGAGCACAGTTATCGTAGAGGCCGTTGACGATATGTATAAGGCGGATAAGGATTATGCAACTAAACTTAAGTTTCCTGCCACGACAGGCGAGATGTATAGAGATATCTGTGAACGTAAAGGGTTCATGATGGGCACTGTCACATTCCTTCATGACGATTTTGTGGTGAAAACCAGGCCAGAAGGAGTAACCGAGCGCCAAGTTTTAGGATATATCGCTATGATAGCATGTGGGAATGCCAGATTTGATGTAGACGGATTTCTCAAAATACAGACATATAACTTTGGCGAGTATAAGTCCCCGATAATGGATGCAAACCGGAAGTATATTTTAGATTCAAGTGGAAAACGGATCTTAAGTATTTGGGGAAAAAAGAATAAGGCACATGACTTAAAGAACTTTTTCAGCAATATGAAAGTAGGAACGGATGATATCATAATAACAGGTATAAAAACTGTTATAGATGAGAATAGCGAGAACAGCAATGAGATAATGGAAGGAAATGAAGGATATGTGATATCAATTTCTAATCCACTTATCGCAGGCGAAGAGAAAAAAGTGGTGTCATGGCTTGCTAATGAACTAATTGGCGTCAGATTCAGAAAAATTTCTGGTGACCATACTGCAGACCCGACCATTGAGTTTATGGATTTGGCCTATATCACATCTACAAGAGGGGATAAAAGAAATACATACAGGACTATAATAACTGATGTTGTGTTTAATGTATTTGGTTATACATCTTTAGCGAACAGCGCAAATGATACAATAAGAAATAGTAGCAAATATGCTGCAGAAGCTACAAAGGCTTATGTGAACGCTAGAAGGGACAATATTAAGCAACTGTCTAATTACGAGTCGGTCTTACAGCAAATCACAAAGCTAATAAGTCAGGGTTGCGGTATGTATCTCACCCCGGTAGAACAGGAAGACGGAAGTATCATTTATTACATGCACGATAAGCCTACCATAGAAGAATCTAGTTACACGTGTTACTGGACAAGCAACGGAATAATCGCCTCTCTTGATGGTGGCACTACGTGGGCCGTTGACAAAAACGGGAATGCTCTTTTTAACATTATTACAGCAAGAGGATTAAATTTTGATTGGTTACGCGGCGGGACCATGAAACTGGGCGGTGACAATAATAAAAATGGTTTACTGAAAATTTTAGACGCATCCGGTGCTGAAATAGCTAAAATGGATAATCTTGGATTGAACTATAATGACAATCTGCTCGTCGGATATAATAATAAAGGACGCACAAGTTATCCGGTAATAAAAGAATCATTTACTTATGAAGGGAAGACGACATCTTGTGAAATTGCGCAAGGCTCAATATTTATTTACAATGATGAAGGCGGAACCTATGACTTTACACGAAAAGCATATGCACGCGTAGGCACAATACTTGACTATGGTTATGTATCAACAATTAATTCAGCCACTGGTAAGACATTAGTTTCCTTAACAAATAATATATATTCGACCGGCTCACTTTCGTGCAGTGGAACAAAAAGTAGAATTTCAGGAACCCAAAATTATGGTGATGTGAAACTGTATTGCTATGAAATGCCGACTCCGATGTTTGGCGACATAGGAGAGGGGTGCACTGACAATATTGGGGAATGTTATATATTTTTGGATGATGTCTTTTCCGAAACTGTAAATACAGAGGCATGCTATCAAGTATTTTTACAGAAAGAAGGCAAGGGCGATATATGGGTGGAAAGCAAAACATTATCCTATTTTGTGGTAAAAGGGGCCCCTAATGTTAAGTTTGCGTGGGAAATCAAAATAAAGCAATTGGGATTTGAGCTTGAAAGGTTGGAATTGTTTTCTGATGATGAGATAATGCCGTTTGATGCAAAAGATATTGATTATGAAGCACAAGCGGCTGCTATGGTGAAAGAATATTACGAAGGTTTGGAGGATATGCAGGATGAAGAAATTAACGAGTTTCACAAAACTTACAACTGGTGAAGGTGTGAGGATTGCTTTTACTTTTTCTGAAGTTGACGATATGGGGAAGCTTATTAGCCAAAATAATAAAGGAAACTTTATCTTGGTAGATGATGAGATAAAAGCAAAAGTTGACGATATAGAAAAGTTTATAAATGAAAATTTTTTGGCGAATTAGGAGGTATAACACATGGCGAATTTGGATGCGGTGACGGAAGTTGATGACGTGTTTATAAAAGCGCTTCCCATTTTAACAACAATAAATGATTCAGATGATCTACTCATTGAAACATCACCAACTGTAGGTGAACCGAAGACCGGAAGAATAAAAGTAAAATCATTAAAGGAAATGTTCAATCGTGAATTTGATTCCACATTAAGAGGTATTTTGTTTCAATATGGTCGTGTCAGTATTAATCCAGTCGAAAATAAACCAACAATGAAGCACGTGCAATTTCCGAAATCCTTTGCAGGACGGCCATGTACTGTAGTTACTCCAATAACATCCGTTCCTGGCACTGTTTTTTTAGGGGCTGGCGTTTCAAATATTTCAAATGATGGATTTGACGCTTACATAACAAGGACTAACACAACAGAAACCATACTAGCGTGGATCGCAATTGGCCCAGTGTAGATCATAATATTATAAATCAACCATGTGGATACAAGACTTATTGAGGTGAAATATGAAAGCAGTAAAAAAAATTGAGATTAGTGTATTACATAAGCGGACTATGCCTCTGGTTGTCTATACAATGCAGGGAGACACTGGCAGGGAAATAGAGTGTACAGTAGCTGACTGGGATATACCTACAGATGCTACAGCACGTGTATGGGTGGTTAAACCCTCTAAAAAGGTTGTGTATGATGACTGCCGGATAGTAGAGAATACAGTGGTTTTTTCTCTGACGAATCAGATGCTTGCGGAACCTGGCGTTGCTATATGCATAATTGAGTTTGACAGCGGCGAGGACGTAGTATCCTCATTTCCGTTCAATCTCTGTATAGACGGAAGCGCCAGGGGAGACGGAATACCCAGTGAAAATGAATCAACGGTGTTGGAAGGAATGTTTGAAGCGCTGGGGCAGGATGCAATCAAAGCACTGGATGCGGCAAAGGCAGAAGCGGCAGCGGCAAATAAATCAGCGCAGGACACTGAGAAGATAAAAAACGATTTTACATTGACCGCACAGCAAGCCGTAGCCGACGTAAACAATGCAGGTCAGACCCAGACCCAGAGAGTAAACACTGCCGGAGACACTCAGGTATCCTGCATCCAGGCCGAGGGCACAACCCAGGTCCAGAACGTCCAGGCTACAGCCGCAGAGATAGCCGCAGACAGAGAACAGATACATACCAACCGGGATAATACAGCAAGGCTCCAGCGCATATCGGCTGGGGCCATTACACGGAGCGCTGAGGGGAGCTTTATCACCTTGGAGGATGCGGCGGACGGGATGGGGTTCAGGCAGTTGGAGATACCAGGAGAGACCAGGCAGGTCACAACGACTGGGGCACAATTAATAGATTTTGAACAATGCCTGAAAAACTGGAAATCACAATATACACAAGTGGGCGGGCGTGTCTATAAAATAACAGCGCTTGGTTCCGGATACCAGGCGCCCATCAGTTTTAGCACAGAGGACACAAAAGTAACATTAAGTGGTAATGTACGTGACATATCAGGCAGCGGATATCGTATTGATCTCATAGATTCAGCGGGAAATATAGTTGGGCGGATAAATAAGGACATAAAATCAGTTACCGGACTGGCAAGCAAGATCAGGCTGAACTTTGCCGAATCTGGAGCTGGGGAATATTCTGATATCATGCTCAACGCAGGTGACACGGCCCTTCCTTGGGAACCCTACACCGGAGCTGCACCATCTCCATCCCCGGAGCACCCGCAGGAGATGAAGAATGTTGGGAAGCTGAATGAACAGACCGGGAAGTATGAGGTGACAATAACATCTTGTAGTAGAAACCTCCTGGATATGAGCGGCGCAAAAGGTGGCACGTCATCCGGCATATCATCAATTGTAAATCCTGATGGCACTGTGAGATCTAACGGTACATTTAGTGATAAAACTATTAATATTTGGTTTTTAGGCAACTACGCGAAACCTCCTACAAGCAGTAACACAATCATCACACTCCTTCCGGGGATGACGTATTTTGTCAATGATGTAGTGCTATATTTTTTGGATAATGATGGCACCGGACAGGCGATAGAAGGTAAATATACCGTTGATGCAAATGTATACCCTGATGGTATCAAAGTAACAGGGGCAAGGCATGTAAGTGTCAAAACTGGTACAACACTGACAAATAAAATATATTATCCTCGTGTATTACTAGGAGACAAAGACACCGGCTGGGAACCCTACAGAGGCCACACCGCCACCATAACCGCAGACCGCCCGCTGACAAAGTGGGATAAGCTTACATGCCGGGATGGTGTGTGGGGATGGGCGTATGGGGGTGCCATATGCAGACTTACGGGGACGAGCGAAATAAAAAGCGTTGGACAGTATGCATATTCCATCCCTGGTAAGATGTTAAAGCATTCCCATATTTCTTGTAGCCATTATCCGTATTCCGGTAAGGAAATTAATGACGACAGTGTTTTAACTTACATGGGCACAGGTTTTTTTATATGGATTTATGACAGGAGATTTAGTGACAAAGTTGAGAACACATTCGACATAGACGGTTTCAAAACATTTTTGACGGAGTGCGACACTAGTGGAACGCCCGTGACGGCATGCTACCAACTTGCTACCGAAGAATGGGTGCCCCTCTCCGCCGCAGAGCAGGCCGCCATGAACGCCCTGTGCAGTTACGCCGGGACCACCCACATCTGGACAGATGACCCGCTACAGCCTGTCATTTCCCTGGACTATACGGTGGACACTGTCAAGTATATCGGAGCGCTTGAAGACCGGATAGCGGCCTTAGAAACAGCCCAGGCACAGACTACGGCAGCATTTAGCTATTTACCGCCAGAAATACAGGCGGCAATGATAGAAAACGAAACCCGTGACTTATTATCAACCATTTAGGAGGAAGAAAGAATGAACAGTAGTGTAATTGTAAGAATGATGCAGAACTTGATTAACAAAAAGTTCTACGATGGCAAGGATGAAGCGATTGAAAAGCTGGATGTGTATTTCGCGATGAACCGGATCAGTGAAGAGGAGTACATGGACCTTGTCATGCTGGCTGAAGAGATGTATCCCGACCCGGTAGATCCGGAGTCCACACCAGACACCACAGACCCAGTGGACCCGCCGGTTGAGATCCCGGTAGAGTGATTGCATATGGCAGAGATCAGAGCAGGACCGGAAACGGTCTTATTTTATAATAAAAATCAATAAGGAGATATGCAAATGGAAACAATCATTTCAGCCGGCATCTCTGCAGGCGTTACTCTAATTGTCTGCCTGATAAGCAACAAGAGCCAGCAGGAAAAAACGCGGGCATTGATGGAATATAAGCTGGAAGAGCTTACAAAAAAGGTAGAGAAGCATAACTCGGTCGTGGAAAGAACCTACATTTTGGAAGAGAAAATGAAGGTTGCCAACCACAGGATTGAAGACTTGGAAAAGGAGAGATGAAAAAAATGAATAATGAAAAATTTTTAGCATTATGCAAGAAAACCGTTATGGATTATTTTAATGAGCACGCTGACAAAACGGATCGGAAACAGATCACCGAAGAGGATGTATTTATTGTGTGGAGCTGTAAAACACTGCAGAACAATAAAGCCTTGGTAAGCACTACGGTGTCAGATGGCATGTATTACGAAATCACTCATAACGGGGATAAAAAAGAGACATATGTAGATGCATATAAAAAATGGGAGAACTTTGTTGTACGATAGGAGGTATTAATCATGGATTTAAGCTTTTTGACAAACTATATCAACCCGGTAATATTGGGAATCTGCCTGTTGGTGGGCTATGTGATAAAGACCGCGATACCGGCGATCAAAAACAGGTACATACCACTTGCAGCCCTTGCGATGGGCACTATAATTGCGATACTCATCAACATGAGCAGCGGCATTAATGCGGAGGTAATTCTTGGCGGCATGATATCAGGCCTGGCAAGTACGGGCCTGTACGAGATGCTGCGGAACCTGATAAGCAAGGATGGCAAAAAGGAGACAGATAGACCAGGACCGGAGGGCGAATAATCGCTCTCTTTTAATTTGCGCCGGCGCAACTAACGGGGAAAGGAGTAACACATGACGAAAACAGAGGCAATCAATGAGATGATTCAGACCGCAAAAGCAGAGGTTGGGTACCTGGAAAAGAACAGTAACAGCAACTTAGACAGCAAGACTGGAAATGCTGGCAGTAACAATTACACCAAATACTGGCGTGACATTATGCCATCTTACCAGGGTCAGCCTTGGTGTGCCGCATTTGTGTCCTGGGTATTGATGCAGGCGTTTGGGCAGGCCAACGCCAAAAAGCTGTTGAAACACTGGCCCTATGTATATGTACCCACGCTGGCCGGGAATTTTACCAACTATGCCAATCCGCAGGTCGGTGATATTGTGATGTTTAAGCATGGAGGGATATTTACCCATACAGGCATTGTAACTGGCGTCAATGGGGACTATTTTACCACAATTGAGGGCAATACCAGCGGCGGCAGCTCTATTATTGACAATGGCGGTGGAGTGTGCAGTAAAGGGTATTATAATAGCAATCTGCCTGGGACAAAGTTTGCAAGGCTTGATTGGAGTATTGTAGCTGGACAGGCCTCTTCTGGCACATCCACTGCGGCAGACATTGCAATCAGTATGGGGGCAAAAGGCCTTACGATCACGGGTAATAACCTAAATGTAAGGAGCGAGCCGGGAGGTCAGATCATTGATGAGCTGAATAAAGGTGACCGCATCGGATGCGATAAGCGCCGCTGGGTAGGCAGCACATGCTGGTTCCACTACGCTGACGGCTGGGTGTCCGGGGATTACCTGGACGGCTGGATCTGCGAAGCGGGAAAGTGGTGGTACATTACCGCCGGCTATAAGTACCCGAAGAGTGCCTGGAAGCAGATCGGCGGTACATGGTATTATTTTGACGCAAATGGATGGATGATGACCGGATGGGTGCAGGATAATAAAAAGTGGTATTACCTGAAAGCGTCTGGAGCAATGGCGGCGGATGAGCTGGTAAGGACAGGCGGAAAGGTCTACTACGTGGATAAGAACGGCAAAATGTGCTTTACGGACAGCTCTGGAGCACTCAGATAACATGACAGGATGCGGCATAAAGCTGCGTCCTATTTTATTACTACAAAATAAAACGAAAGGATGATTTTATGTTAGTAGAGATCAAGAAAATGAATAAGGAAGAGGTAACAGTTGTCACGAGCCTCGATGTAGCGGAGACATTTGAAAAACATCATCGTGATGTAATGGAGTCTATAAGGAATATAGGAGAAGCTATAAGTACAGCGGAATTTTCCGCTCTATTCTATTTAGATTCTTATAAAGCCTCTAATGGAAAAACAAATCCCATGTATCTTATGACAAGAGATGGATTCACCTTGTTGGCTATGGGATACAATGGCGATAAGGCCATGAAATTTAAACTTGCGTATATCAAACAGTTTAATGAAATGGAAAAAGTATTGATCGGCAAACAGAAAGAGCGCGAGAAAGGCATTGCTGTCAGGCAGGCTCTGACGAATGCTTTACAGCAGTCACAGGAAAATGAACGGATGCACGGGCATGCTTATTCCACATATACGAATATCATATATAAGGTGGTATTCGGAAAAGATGCAAAACATCTCCGCGAAGAATATGGCCTATCCAAAAAGGAGAATCTTCGGAATTATTTTAGTGAGGAAGAACTGAAGGCTGTACAATCAGTTGAAATGATCGTGAGTGGTTTGGTGAACTGCGGGTGGGGATATGACCAGATCAAGGAGTTCGTGCTGAACCAGAATCTAAAAATGCTGGCGGCCTGATACGTGGACAAGTCTGGTAAGATGTGTTATGCTGATAAAACAGGAGCACTACTGTAACTATCAACGCACAGAGGGCAACTGTAAAACGCTGTAAGGCTCCGGGTCTCCCGCCGGGGCCTTTTTAGCGTCACAAATAAAGAGACTATACATAAAGTATAGCCTCTAGATAAAGAAGGAAATGGTGGATATATTACCAGTTTTTTTAATGATAACGCGTGAAATCTCTGATGTCAAGTATTAAATGACAGACTGTATCCGAATGGCGGCTTTAAATGGTTTTGTCAATATAATTACATACATCAACCAAAAAGGACCCCGCCGGGGTCTTTAATCATACAGATTATCTAGTTTTTTGTGAGCTCGATACAACAAAGTTCCGACAGAAGTTATTGTGGAATGATGTCGTTCTGCAATTTCCCTATACGATTTACCAGAAATTTTTTCCAATAAAAAGGTTTGTTCGAGCTTAGTCAATATAGATAAGTCGTAATTTGCATATTGGGTATAGTCAATGTTTTTCCTACGATGTATATCGGGGTTTGGCTGTGGGGCATCAAGCTTTTTACGGGCTTTCAAAAGCAAAGCATTTATATTTTGTCTGCAACAATTTAACTTTTTTGATATTTCAACAGTTGAAAGACCTTGCATTTTCAATATCAAAGTTTCACGTTCCCGAATTGTTAAAATGGATAAGTCTGAATCTGCGTATATAGCATAGTCCACGCGCGCCGGCATGACGTTTGATACCTCCTAGTGATCATAAAAATACGGATTACTATTTGATGGATAGTGATAGATGCGGGCATCATGCGCCTCTTCGGGAGTTTGGTACAGGCGGCTGGAGCGTAGACGGATACCAGCATTAGTGCCATATTTAACCACGCAAAAATCACCGTGCACAGCAGTCACAGTTGCTTCTATAATTCGGTAGTTGTTTTCCACGAAAAAGCATGTATCACCTGTTTTCCATTTCATCCTTATCACCAGTCCTATATGCTTCCAAGGCGGCTATAGCGTCCTGAAGCTCTTTGTATTTCCCTAAATATATTTGTTTTCTGTCTTTATATATGCTAACTCTCCAGCGCAGAGTTGATTTATCCCAAGTAATGCCTTTTATACCTGATTTTTTAAGTTCTCCGTGTTCTATTCTTTTCCGTGATAATATCCTCTTGGACTCTTTTGCCTTCTCGGGATGTGCCTGCTTCCATTCCAGTGATTGTTTACGGTCCACATTAGTAAGATGTATAGCTGCACATTCTGGACATCTCCGCAGCCTGCCAGATGTTTTTACAATTTTCTTTCCACAGTCCACACAATTTATTATGGATCCAAGGGGGATATAATCCCCTGATTTCCTGCGCATTTTCATTTCTCTATCGTGCAGTTTTCGGCGTTTCGCTCCGCAGGATGGGCAAAACCACGCCCGGGGGCCACCCTGAAAGGTACAGCCACATTCCCGGCAGATGCGAGGTAGTATCATATACAACACCTCATATACGTTGGTACTGTAGTTTGATATGATGAGCATTACCATCATTGTCTATAACATCAAAGTAAGGATACTCGTTACCGGCAAGGACCTCACTGGGGCCGTAATCCCACCCCCACGGAGCCGTAAGCATGATATCCCCTGCATTTGTTTCAAACATTTCCCAATTTTCAGGGACTTCAATTTCTACCTTGTCACTGCATGTTGCAGTGGCATGAGGGGCGTTAGCTGTCCAAACCTGTCTTTTCTCTGCGGTTAGTACCCCATAATTGATATATCCTGTAAATTTTTTCACTTTGTATCCCCCTTGTAATCTATATTTATATTTGCTATAATTTACTTGCTGGGGGAGCGGTGGCAAGCCCGCCCTCCCTTGGTATTCACTGAGCCTTTCGGCTCTTTTTTATTTGTCGTTCTTTTCGGCTTCTTTGATTACCTTTTCTATAATTTCTTTCGCTTTATCGCTATTACCTGTTTCCATCAATGCCTGTATGGAATAGAGTAAAGTTAGTAGTTCAAGTCTTGTCATAACCTCGTCCATCTTATCTCCTTTCCCCGCTTGCCCGGTCACTCGTTAAAGTGTATCTCCTTTAACTATCTTTATTATACACCATTCGTACGAATGGGTCAAGCCTTTTCTATTATTATTTTATTATCTTTTAAAGAGACAATAACCTCTTTGTTTTCTGGAGTAATTTCTAAAGCTTTCACAAATTCGCTTGGAATAGTAACCCTTACCATCATTGAGCCTTTTCCAGCCGTCCCTCCTGGCTTATTAAATAAAACCCTCATTTTTTTACTATATTCCATTTAAACATTCCTCCTTTTTATATAATGTAACCTATTCGGTCGGACAATGCAAGCACTCGGAATATATTCGTACGAATTACACAAAAATCATTCGTATGATTTGTAGGATATGCCAATTGAATTATTCGTACGAATGATATATAATGAAATCAAGATAAAGGAAGGGAACAAATAAGGAGGAAAGCAAGATGACAAACAAAAAATTAATGGAATTGGTACAGGACAGAATAGAGGAGATCGTTGATAAGTACGAACTGGATTATAACTACATCGGTATCCGGGTACAGGAAGAAGAGTTTGAGCTTGGCAGTATGGACCATGTATCCAAAGTATGGGTAGATGGAGACGAGACAGAAGAAGAACTTGACGGCGTGTGTGTTGTAGATATCAATAAACTTTCTGGAGCAGACGGATACTTTGGAGACCACGTAGCAGTTGTATGTGGTGACAGAGCGGAATACGGACAGGACTTTGGTGAGCTTATCATATCTGATGCAGTAGTGGTTGAGATCTTAGCATAATTTATACACCAACTCGGCGGGGTAACGCCGGGAGAAAGAGAGGATTATATGGATTTAGGATTGATTTAGATGAATTAAGGAAAATACTTGAATATGCCAAGAATCGTGCCCAGTATGGCAACATGGAACGCTGTCTCTATATTAAAGGGGGAGAGCGACCAACCATTACACAGTATTGCTACTATGCGGAGTGTAACCCTATCAATCACACATACAGCGCACGGTAATCAGAGAGGCCGGACAGCGTACTACCCGTATTAACCTCTGCGGGGCAGGCTGCAAGCTGATACGCAAAACGGCCGGCACCATTACAGTGCCGGCCATTCCGCTATCATATCTGATTTTCATTTCTATAGCTGTATTATACCTCTGAGTATATAGATATGCAATAGAGAGGTTTAGACAGTTTTCGACAGTTTATGTTATTTGATGTTTCCAGCAAAGAGCATCAAATCAAAAAGGCTGACAGAACACATCTGCCAGCCTTTAAGCTATATTGTATCATCTCTCTTACTTGGATAAAAATAAACAACAATCAATACAATTGGTATTATTAGGTTAGTCACACGTTAGTCACAAATATAGCCAAAATACAAGGGTTTCAGGCACATTAATTTAAGATATTATTAAGATAAATAACGTATGAAATTGTGTAAAGAACAATTGTACAAATATGATATACTGTGAAAGTATAGACTTACGTTGCTTTTACCTGTGGTGAAAAAAAGGGATGTGTAGTATAATGTTTAACAGGCAGGAGTACGAGGGTATCCTGTATCCGGAAAACACATTCATAAGGAGGAGCAATGAAGATGAAAGAACCGGTATTAGTAGTTATGGCAGCAGGGATGGGGAGCCGTTACGGCGGGCTGAAGCAGATTGACCCGATCGACGAACAGGGACATATTATTATGGATTTTTCCATCTATGATGCAGTGAAAGCAGGATTTAAGAAGGTAGTATTTATTATAAAGAGAGCCAATGAGAAGGATTTCAGGGAGGCCATCGGTGAGCGGCTTGCCAGACAGATCCAGGTGGAATATGTGTTTCAGGAGATTGAGAATATCCCGGAAGGTTTTTCCGTGCCTGAGGGCAGGGTGAAGCCATGGGGAACCGGACACGCGGTCCTCAGCTGCATGGAGGTGGTGGATGCACCTTTTGCGGTGATCAACGCAGATGATTATTACGGTGCCCATGCATTCCGGATGATCTATGATTACCTGACCACTCATGAGGACGATGATAAATACCGTTATACCATGGTGGGCTATGTGCTTGAGAATACGCTTACAGAGAACGGGCATGTGGCAAGAGGCGTCTGTGAGACAGATGAGGAACATCATCTTGTGGGGATACACGAGAGGACCCATATTGAGAAGCGGGCAGACGGCACTGCTTACACGGAGGATGAGGGCAGGACATGGACAGAGATTCCCAGGGGAAGCACCGTGTCCATGAATATGTGGGGCTTTACAGTCAGTATGCTGAAAGAACTGAGAGACAGATTTCCTCTGTTCCTTGAGAAAAATCTGCAGAGTAATCCCTTGAAGTGTGAGTATTTCCTTCCCTCAGTGGTTGGAGAGCTTCTGGTTGAAGACAAGGCTACAGTGGAGGTCCTCAAATCCATGGATAAATGGTACGGCGTTACATATAAAGAGGATAAGCCGGTAGTAGTTGCTGCCATCAGAAAATTAAAAGAAAGCGGCCTGTATCCGGAGAAACTTTGGGAGGAATAACAAGTGAGCGGCGAGGAACTGATACGCAGAGAGGTAATTGAGAATTTTACATTTCCGGGAAAGCTGGTGGAGGAGATCCTGTACGGCAGCGGGCATATAAATGATACCTTCCGTCTGGCGTTTGAGACGGAACAGGGCAGGAAAAGGTATATCCTTCAGAGGATGAATAAGAGTATTTTCCATAAGCCTGTGGAGCTGATGGAGAATATTGTGGGAGTTACATCCTGGCTCAGGAAGAAGATCCTGGCAAACGGCGGGGACGCTGACAGGGAGACCCTTAACATTGTCTTAGCCCGGGACGGCAGGCCATATTATCTGGACAGTGCCGGCGATTACTGGAGAGCGTATCTGTTCATCGAAGGCGCAAGCTGTTATGATAAGGTGGAAAAAAGGGAAGATTTTTACCAGAGTGCAGTTGCATTCGGCCATTTCCAAGGCCTGCTGGCGGATTATCCTGCAAAGACCCTGCATGAAACCATTATGAATTTTCACAATACAGCAAGCCGTCTGGATGACTTTAAAGCTGCCGTACTGCGGGATACCTGCGGATATGCCGGGGATGTGCAGAGGGAGATCCGGTTTGTTCTGGAGCGGGAGCACCTGGCCTATGTGCTGGGAGAGATGCAGGCAGAGAAGAAACTGCCTCTTCGGGTTACACACAATGATACAAAGCTCAACAATATTATGATAGATGATAAGACCGGCAAGGCCATCTGTGTCATTGACCTGGATACGGTCATGCCGGGACTGGCGGTCAATGACTTTGGAGATTCTATCCGTTTCGGCGCCAGCACTGGGGATGAGGACGAGAGGGATCTGGCGAAAGTCTCATGTGACATGGAATTGTTTGAGCTGTACACAAAGGGGTTCGTGGAGGGCTGCGCAGGCAGCCTGACAGATGAGGAGCTGGACATGCTGCCCATCGGTGCCATGGTTATGACATACGAATGCGGCATGCGTTTTCTGGCTGATCATCTGGACGGGGATGTGTATTTCAAGACACACCGGGAGGGACATAACCTGGACCGGTGCCGCACACAGTTTAAGCTGGTTGCAGATATGGAGAAAAAGCTCTCTGCCATGAATGCCATTGTGGACAAGTACAGGCAGCGTGAAAGATAGAGAAAAATTTTCCTTTTCTTTTCACAAAAAAAGTGTTACAGTAGTTATGAACAGAAAATATGTTTTAAAACAGGATAGTTAGAAGGAGGAGTTAAAATGGCAATTTTAGTGACAGGCGGTGCTGGTTACATCGGAAGCCATACGGTAGTGGAGCTGCAGACTGCAGGATATGATGTAGTGGTACTGGACAACCTCAGTAACTCCAGTGAGAAATCTTTACAGAGAGTGGAGAAGATCACAGGCAAACCGGTTACCTTTTATAAGGCAGACATTCTTGACAGGGAAGCACTGAATGCTGTTTTTGAGAAAGAGAGCATTGATTCCTGTATCCATTTTGCTGGGCTTAAAGCGGTAGGGGAGTCTGTACAGAAACCCTGGGAGTATTATGAGAATAATATTGCAGGTACCCTGACTCTGGTGGATGTCATGAGAAAACATGGCGTGAAGAATATCATTTTCTCATCCTCCGCAACCGTATACGGGGACCCTGCTTTTGTACCTATCACAGAAGTGTGCCCAAAAGGCCAGTGCACCAACCCATATGGCTGGACAAAATCCATGCTGGAGCAGATCCTCATGGATATCCAGAAAGCTGACCCGGAGTGGAATGTAGTGCTTCTGCGTTACTTCAACCCAATCGGTGCCCACAAGAGCGGCATGATCGGTGAGAACCCCAACGGTATTCCTAACAACCTGATGCCATATATCACACAGGTAGCTGTGGGTAAATTAAAAGAGCTGGGCGTGTTCGGCAATGATTATGATACACCCGACGGAACCGGTGTGCGCGATTACATACATGTGGTAGACCTGGCAAAAGGCCATGTGAAAGCTCTGAAGAAAATTGAGGAGAAAGCAGGCCTGAAAGTATACAATCTGGGAACCGGTATGGGCTACAGCGTTCTTGACATTGTCAATAACTTTGAGGAAGCAACCGGCGTGAAAATCCCGTACGTGATCAAAGACCGCCGCCCGGGCGATATTGCCACCTGCTATTCCAGCGCTGAGAAAGCAGAAAAAGAACTGGGATGGAAAGCGGAATTCGGAATCAAGGAAATGTGTGCGGATTCCTGGAGATGGCAGTCAAATAACCCGAATGGTTATGATGAGTAAGGAATAAGGTTTTTGAGAGGCGGACTACTTTGTGTCCGTCTCTTATTATGCACAAAAATAAAGACAGCGCCTGCCATATAGAATGGTGAGGCGCTGTTTTCTATTCTTAATACAATTTTTTATGCTCGTAAACCGGTTCACAGGTAAGCTGGACAGCCAGCTTCTGGAAAATGGTCCTGTCCACAGAGGAGAGCATCACGGAGGAGTGCACCTGGCAGCCTTTCAGCTTTGGGAGCTGTTCCAGCGCTTTCTTTGCCACACCGCTGGTTGCGGCAGAGCTTGACAGGGCGATAAGCACCTCGTCTGTGTGCAGCCGCGGATTCTTGCTGCCCAGATAAGCTGTTTTCAGCTTCTGGATAGGCTCAATAGAAGCCGGGGAAATGACATGGGTCTCATGAGGGATTTCTGCCAGTTCCTTCAGGGTGTTGAGCAGAAGCGCCGCGGAAGCGCCCAGCAGATCAGAGGTTTTTCCTGTGATCATACGACCGTCCTCCAGCTCCAGTGCGGCGGCAGGGGCACCTGTGACTTCTGCCCTGATAAGCGCTGCTGAGGTGACTTTCCGGTCATCTGTGGAGATATGGGCCTGTTTCATCAGAAGCTCTAATTTGAAGACCTCTTCCTGGGTGCGGGTACCCTCTGCCTGCCCGTCAATGGCCTGATAGTAACGGCGGAGGATCTCCTGCTTGGATGCCTCCTTGCACGCTTCATCGTCAATGATACAGTTTCCGGCCATGTTGACGCCCATGTCGGTTGGTGACTGGTAAGGGCACTGACCGAAGATGCGCTCAAATATGGCGCTTAGTACAGGGAAGATCTCCACATCCCGGTTATAATTGACGGTGGTGACACCATAGGCATCTAGATGGAAGGGGTCGATCATGTTCACGTCATTTAAGTCAGCAGTTGCCGCCTCGTAAGCCAGATTCACCGGATGTTTCAGCGGAATGTTCCAGATGGGGAAGGTCTCAAACTTGGCATATCCTGCGTGGACACCTCTTTTGTGCTCATGGTAGAGCTGGGACAGGCAGGTGGCCATTTTGCCGCTTCCGGGACCCGGTGCTGTGACGACCACAAGGGGCCGGGTGGTTTCAATGTATTGGTTTTTGCCATAGCCTTCATCGCTTACGATGAGGGGAATATTGCTTGGATAACCCTCAATGGGATAGTGAAGATACACTTTAATGCCCAGTTTTTCCAGTTTGTCCTTGTATTTATTGGCGCTGTTCTGTCCGGAATACTGGGTGATGACAACGCTTCCCACATAAAAGCCTCTGCCTCTGAAAGAATCGATCAGGCGGAGTACATCAATATCATAAGTAATGCCTAAATCCCCTCGGACTTTATTTTTCTCAATATCGCCGGCGCTGATAACGATAACGATCTCTGCGTGGTCACTGAGCTGCATCAGCATGCGCAGCTTACTGTCAGGGGCAAAGCCGGGCAGAACCCTGGATGCGTGGTAATCGTCGAAGAGCTTGCCGCCGAATTCCAGATACAGTTTGTTGTCAAACTGGTTGATCCGCTGGCGGATGTGTTCTGACTGCATGGACAAATACTTGTCATTATCAAATCCGATTTTCATTTTTTTTCTATGCCTCTATTCTACAAAATATTGGGGTATGTGATAGTTACTATTCATAGTCACTGTCCCGCGAGGTGTTTTGCAAAGCAAAATCCCGAGTTGGCCAGCGCCGAAATACAATTTATTGCATTTTGTGTGCATGGCGAAGCGTGTGACTGTTCACAGAACTGCGTTTTTTGCAGGGCTGTGAATAGTGACATGTGATATCGCCTTCCATAGTATACTACAAAAGATAGAGGAAATTCCAGTGGCTTAGGGAAAAATATATTATTTTGTTCAGATTACACAGAATAACAGGGAAATTAACAAAAGTTTTATAAATGTGTCGTCTTTTTCATAATCTTCTTATTGATTTATCAAGTCCCAATCCGTATAATAGAAGAGATAATAATAGGAGGAAAGAGATGGATCAAAACCAAAATAGAAACCAGGACCCAAACAAAAAAAGTCCTCAAAATAAGCAGTCCCTTTTGGTGCTCCTGATTTGTATAATAGTCATGCTGCTCTGCATGAATATGATGACAAAGATAGGCAGAGGAGATTCCAGCAAAATAAAATACAGTGAATTTATCACTATGCTGGACAAGGGGGAAGTAGAGAGTGTAGTTCTCAAGTCCGATACACTCACCATCACCCTGAAGCATGGCGCAGGAGTGGCAGCGCAGACCAAGACTACCACACTGATGGAGGACTTGAGCGAACTTACCAAAAGACTTGAGAAAGCAGGCATCAAAGACTTTGATAAGGAGCAGCCCAATATAGCGGGAGAGCTGATCTACAGCTTGCTGAGTATTCTCATACCCGTTGTTTTGATGGTGGCCCTGTTCAGCTTTATGTTCCGCCGGATGAACAAAGGCGGCGGCATGATGGGCGGTGTAGGCAAGAGCAAGGCGAAGGCCTATGTGCAGAAGGAGACTGGTGTCACCTTCCGGGATGTGGCCGGTCAGGATGAGGCAAAAGAATCCCTGCAGGAGGTTGTAGATTTTCTTCACAACCCCGGCAAATATACAGCCATCGGTGCAAAGCTCCCCAAAGGTGCCCTGTTAGTAGGCCCTCCGGGAACCGGTAAGACACTGCTTGCCAAAGCGGTAGCCGGGGAAGCCCATGTTCCATTTTTCTCCCTGTCCGGTTCTGACTTTGTGGAAATGTTCGTAGGTGTGGGTGCCTCCCGTGTACGTGATCTGTTTGAGGAAGCCAAGAAAAATGCCCCTTGTATCATTTTTATTGATGAGGTGGACGCCATCGGTAAAACCCGTGACACCAGATTCGGCGGCAATGACGAGCGTGAACAGACGCTGAACCAGCTTCTGGCTGAGATGGATGGATTTGACACATCGAAAGGTCTTTTGATCCTGGCAGCCACCAACAGACCGGAGGTATTGGACCCGGCGCTTCTGCGTCCTGGACGTTTTGACAGACGTGTTATTGTGGACAGACCCGATTTAAAAGGCAGGGTAAACATTCTGAAAGTACATGCAAAGAGTGTTTCTCTGGATGAAACGGTGGATTTGGAAGCAATTGCCCTTGCAACGTCAGGAGCTGTAGGTTCTGACCTGGCAAATATGATCAATGAGGCGGCCATCCTGGCTGTCAAGAACGGCAGAAAGGCAGTTGCCCAGAAAGATCTGCTGGAGGCTGTGGAGGTTGTGCTGGTTGGTAAAGAGAAGAAAGATAGGATCTTAAGCGCTGAGGAGCGTAAGATCGTCTCTTACCATGAAGTGGGCCATGCCCTTGTAAGTGCCCTCCAGAAAGACGCTGAACCTGTTCAGAAGATCACCATTGTGCCCCGTACTATGGGTGCTCTGGGATACGTGATGCATGTGCCGGAGGAAGAAAAATTCCTGAATACGAGAAAAGAACTGGAAGCCATGCTGGTGGGATACCTGGGCGGCCGTGCCGCTGAGGAGATTGTGTTTGACACAGTGACCACCGGTGCTGCAAATGATATTGAGCAGGCAACAAAGGTGGCAAGGGCCATGATCACCCAGTATGGTATGTCTGACCGTTTTGGCCTTATGGGGCTTGCGGATACCCAGAGCCAATATCTGGATGGCCGTGCAGTATTAAACTGCGGTGATGCCACGGCAACGGAGATTGACCATGAAGTGATGAAGCTTCTGAAGGTTTCCTATGACGAGGCAAAACGTCTTCTGGCTGCCAACCGTGAGGCCCTTGACAAAATAGCGGATTTCCTCATTCAGAGGGAGACTATCACCGGCAAAGAATTTATGAAGATCTTCAGGGAGATCAAGGGAATCGCAGAGCCTGAAGAGAAAAAAAGGATCGCGGAAAAAGACGGAGCGCCGCCAGTGCCTGTCATTGAGGCTCCGGATGATGCTAAAGCTTCAGCCGGAGTCAATGTTCCGGCGGAGGAGGAAGAAAAAAATAATCGTACACCTGTTCCTTTTAGCTGAATGATATGATAGAATAATAGAAAACACGCGCTGGGAGTTTTCCATTATCATGAATAAAGGAAGTTATCGCATGGCGGTAACTTCTTTTTCTTTATCATTTCAAAAAAGTCCGTCAGAAAAAGGTATTAGCTGTAAGGAGGAATACATGTTTAACATAGAGGAAGAACTGAAAAAGCTGCCGGCCAGACCCGGGGTCTATATCATGCATGATGCGGACGACACCATTATATACGTGGGCAAGGCTATCAGCTTGAAGAACCGGGTGCGCCAGTATTTTCAGGGGAGCCGGAACCTGGGTGTCCGCAAGGAGCAGATGGTGGAACAGATCGCCAGATTTGAGTACATCGTCACGGATTCCGAACTGGAAGCCCTGGTCCTGGAGTGCAACTTAATAAAAGAGCATACACCAAAATACAACATTCTTTTAAAGGATGACAAGACATATCCCTTTATCAAGGTTACGGTTGGGGAGGATTACCCGAGAATACAGATCGTCCGCAGGGTTAAGAAGGATAAATCACGTTATTACGGCCCTTATTCCAGCGCTATGGCTGTAAAAGACGTGGTGGAGCTGACTACAAAGCTTTACCGGCTGAGGACGTGCAGCAGAAATCTTCCCAGGGATATAGGGAAAGAGCGCCCCTGCCTTTACCATCAGATCCACCAGTGTGACGCGCCCTGCCAGGGGTATATCTCTAAGGAAGATTACAAGAAAAAAGTGGATGAACTGTTGGATTTTTTAAACGGCAATCACAAAGAGATCTTAAAAGAGCTGGAAGAAAAAATGCTTGCGGCATCCCAGGAAATGAATTTCGAGGATGCGGCCCAGTACAGGGACCTGATCCAGAGTGTAAAGCGGATCGGTGAAAGACAGAAGATCACGGACCAGCATGGGGAGGATAAAGATGTTGTGGCAGTTGCCCAGGACGGAGAGGATGCGGTGGCACAGGTATTCTTTATCCGTGGCGGCAAACTCATAGGAAGAGACCATTTCTATCTGAAGGTTGCCAAGGAGGACCCGCGTGCCCAGATCGTGTCCAGTTTCCTGAAACAGTTTTACGCGGGAACTCCGTTTATCCCAAAAGAGATCATGATCCAGGAGGAGATTGAAGACCGGGAGGTCATATCCCAGTGGCTGGAAAAGAGGAAGGGAAGAAAAGTACACATACGGATTCCAAAGAAAGGTACAAAGGAAAAGCTTGTGGAACTGGCCCAGAGGAATGCAGAGCTTGTGCTTAACCAGGATAAAGAGCGCATAAAACGTGAGGAGGGCCGTACGATCGGTGCAGCCAAAGAAATTGCAGGTATGATGGGACTGCCCCAAATGGAGCGGATAGAGGCTTATGATATATCCAATATCAGCGGATTCCAGTCTGTTGGTTCCATGATCGTCTACGAAAAAGGCAGGCCAAAACGCAGTGACTACCGAAAATTCCGCATCAAGTCTGTTCAGGGGCCAAACGATTACGCCAGTATGGAGGAGGTCCTTACACGCCGCTTTGTGCATGGACTGGATGAGCAGGAAGCCAGAAGAAAAGAAAATTTGGACGAGGAGTTTGGAAGTTTCACACGGTTCCCGGATTTGATCATGATGGACGGCGGCAGGGGACAGGTCAACATTGCGCTGGAGGTACTGGGCAAGCTGAATCTGCAGATTCCGGTCTGCGGTATGGTAAAGGATGATAAGCACAGGACCAGAGGGCTGTATTACAATAATAAAGAAATTCCCATCGACAGGAACAGCGAGGGCTTCAAGCTGATCACCAGGATCCAGGATGAGGCCCACCGCTTTGCCATTGAATTCCACCGTTCTTTAAGAAGTAAGGGCCAGGTACATTCTATTCTGGATGATATTCCCGGTATCGGTCCTGCCAGACGAAAAGCCCTTATGAAGCAGTTTCCGGGGCCGGATAAGATCAAGGAGGCTTCCGTGGAGGAATTAAAGGCAGTCCCCTCCATGAATGAGCGCGCAGCGGAGGCGGTGTATGGATTTTTCCACAAGGAGCAAGAAAAAAAGGAATAGTTTGGGCAGGCTTGTTGAACTTCCAAATGCCTTATGATAAACTAGATAAGAAGAATTGTAGCGATACGGTGAGGTTACTGAACAGTTACAAGAAATGTTGAAAAGGAGAGCGTGCCATATGAAAGGTGTAGAACTGAAAAAGCTGATACAGGAATTAAAACTGTATAATAAGACACCGGATATTGATATTTCCAAGAAAAGAATCACCACACCTGATATTAACCGTCCAGCACTGCAGCTGACAGGATATTTGGAGCATTTTGAGAACGAACGTGTACAGATAATCGGATATGTAGAATACACATACCTGCTTCATCTGGGGCGTGAGAAGAAAATAGAGGCTTTTGAGCGTTTTGTCTCCAGCCAGATTCCCTGTGTGATCTTCAGCACCATGACAGAGCCTGATGAAGATATGCTGGAGCTGGCTATGAAATACGAGGTACCTATTCTGGTCACAGAACAGACAACCTCCACATTTATGGCAGAGATCATCCGGTGGCTGAATGTGCAGCTTGCACCGTGTATCTCGATCCATGGCGTTTTGGTGGACGTATACGGTGAAGGCGTGCTGATCATGGGTGAGAGCGGCATTGGAAAAAGTGAGGCAGCTCTGGAGCTTATCAAGCGGGGACATCGTCTTGTCAGCGATGACGTGGTAGAGATCCGCCGAGTCAGCGATGTGACGCTGGTTGGTTCAGCACCGGATATCACCCGTCATTTTATCGAACTGCGGGGCATCGGCATCATTGATGTGAAGACCCTGTTCGGTGTGGAGAGTGTGAAAAATACCCAGTCTATTGATCTTGTCATCAAATTGGAAGAATGGAACAAAGACAGGGAATATGACCGTCTGGGTATGGAGGAAGAATATACGGAGTTTTTGGGCAATCGTATCGTGTGTCATTCACTCCCCATCCGCCCGGGCAGAAATCTTGCGGTTATTGTGGAATCCGCTGCGGTTAACCACAGGCAGAAAAAGATGGGCTACAACGCGGCCCAGGAACTGTACCGCCGTGTACAGGAGAATATGGCAAAGAAGAGAAGCGAGGAGGATGAAGACTGATGACTGCATGGTGTTTTGGAATAGACCTGGGAGGAACAAGCGTCAAATGTGCACTGTTTCAGACAGACGGCACAGTGGAGGAAAAGTGGGAGATCAAAACCCGCGTGGAGAATGAGGGAAAAGAAATCCTTCCTGATATTGCGAAAACGATCCTGGCCAAGATGGAAGAAAGAAAGATAGTAAAAGAAGAGGTGGCAGGTGTAGGAATCGGAATTCCCGGACCGGTGGATGAATACGGGGAGATCGCCTGTGCAGTCAACCTTCACTGGGGAAGAAAGAACATTGAAAAAGAGCTGGCAGAGTTGACCGGGCTTGTGGTAAAGGCTGGAAATGATGCCAATGTGGCAGCCCTCGGTGAGATGTGGAAAGGAGGCGGCCAGGGGTCTAAAAACCTGATCCTGGTCACGCTGGGAACCGGTGTGGGCGGTGGTATTATTGTCAATGAAAAAATGGTGACGGGCGCCCACGGGGCCGGCGGTGAAATCGGACATGCATCTGTGGAGATGGATGAAGAGGAAGCATGTAACTGTGGCAACAAGGGGTGTCTGGAGCAGTACGCCTCAGCCACAGGAATCGCCAGACTGGCAAGACGTGCCATGACATCCGGTGAGGAGGATTCCGTACTGCGGGGAATTCGGAATGTGACAGCAAAGGACGTGTTTGACGCCTACAAGGATGGGGACGCACTGGCAGCCAAAGTGGCAGATCAATTTGCGCGTTACCTGGGCAATGCCCTGGCAATCTTCTCCTGCGTTGCAGACCCTGATGTTATCGTGATCGGCGGCGGTGTCTCCAAGGCGGGACAAGTGCTGATCGACTGTGTGGAAAAATACTTCAGACAGTATGCATTTACAGCCTGCAAGGATACAAAAATAAAGCTGGCAACTCTGGGAAATGATGCCGGAATTTATGGGGCGGCAAAATTGATTTTGAGTAAATGATCAGGCATAACTTAAAAGGAGCATTTCCAATCGGTTCAGATTGGAAATGCTCTTTTTGTTGACTATTCAGTTTCTCCGCCGCCCTCAGGGGGAGCCGGGTCGGGCGTATCCGGTGTGTCGGGTGTATCCGGCGTGTCCGGAGTATCGGGATTGTCCGTTGGTGTATCGCCTCCGGGTGTTTCTGTGGGGGTATCACCGGGATTATCCGTTGGTGTATTGCCGTTACTATCCGGCGGCGTATTAGCCGGATTGTCTGTAGGTGTATCCGTAGGTGTGCCAGTTGGCTCGTTGTTTTCCTCAGCCGGAGGCGTGTATACTTTGTTGGAGTGGACATTACACCGTTTCTTAGGTATCTCATCCGTTTCAAAATACTCTGTGATGGTTGGGCAGTTATAGTTTGGAAGCAGGCCCGTCTCGGTGCAGACTGTGGTTTTTGACACAGTTGCCGGCATCTTGAAATCGGTATCTGTCTTGCCTTCGTGGAGCCTCTGCATAATTTTACGCCATAAATCCTGATGATAGGTTCGGTAATCACCGGATGGCAGTTTTGTGTTATCATCATATCCTGACCACACCGTACAGGTGTAATAAGGGGTATATCCTGCAAACCAAAGGTCATTGTAGCCCTCTGTGGTACCTGTCTTACCGGCTACATGCATGTTGTCAAGCTGAAGTCTGGTACCTGTACCGTGGTCCACAACGTCTTCCATAGCACTGGTGAGCAGATAAGCTGTGCTGGGTTTGATGACCTTTGTCTTTTCGGGTGTATTATCAAGGAACACATTGCCATCCTCATCTAAAATCTTGGTATAGAACATTGGTTTGATATATGTTCCGTTGTTGGCAATCGCCGCATATGAGGCAGTCAGTTCCAGGTTGCTCACGCCTCTTGTGATACCGCCAAGTGCGGTAGGCTGTCCGATATCGGAGTAGACCTTTCCGTCCACCGTCAGAGTATCAACAATAGAGGTAAAACCGAATTTCAGAAGATAATCGTATGCAAGCTGAGGTGTTACATCGGTAATACATTTTACGGCAACTACATTGACAGAATTTACGATAGCTTCCCGGATGGTGGTAGGACCCCCATAGCTGCCGGTCAGCCAGTTCTTTACAGGTTTTCCGTTAGCGTATTCGTAAGGTTCATCATCATAAACGGTTGCCAGTGTCTTGTCACACTCATTCAGCGCCGGTGCATAGGTGGATACAATTTTGAAAGTAGAACCGGGCTGCCTTACTGTTCTGGTCGCTCTGTTCAGGGACAGACTGGTGGCTTTCTCGCCTCGTCCTCCCACAATTGCTTTTACATATCCTGTGTGCTGATCCATGATACACAAAGAGGACTGGGGCTGCGGTGTAAAATATGCCTGTTCCGCGATAACGGTACTTCCGTCCTCCGTCTTTGCTGCTTTGAAAGCATCAATATAGGATTGTGCCTGTTCCTGGCTGTCAAAAAGAAGAGAGAAGTTGGGATCCTCATTCTCTTTGAAATAAGTGGTCATCATTTCCTTGCTGAAGTTTTCTTCTGTCCCGTCCGGATGCGCGATGGTCAGCGCATAATCAAGTCCCACCTGGGTACCGGCAGGGAAGTTTTCTGGATTGCCGTATTCCTCATCGCATATCTGCTGGACCTGAGGATCCTGTGTGGTGTAGATGCGCAGACCACCGCTGTAAAGAGCATTGTAGGCCTGCTGTTCGGTATAACCCTTCTGGGTCATCAGATCATCAATCACCTGTCTTGTCAGCTCATCAATGAAGTAGGAATAAGTATCGTCCTCCTCGGAGGATTCCGCTTCCACTGCCTGGATACGGTCATAAACATTGTCTGCCAGACATTCGTCATATTGTTCCTTTGTAATATAACCCTGGTCCAGCATATGCTCCAGGACATCCTGGCGTCTTTTCGCATTCTCTTCCGGGTTCACAGCCGGGTTAAAACGCGTGGGGTTCTGGCTGATACCGGCGATAACGGTTGATTCCGAGAGCGTCAGCTCGCTGACGTCCTTATTGAAATAGCCGTGCGCGGCGGCCTGAACACCATAATTACCATTGCCCAGGTTGATGGTATTCAGATAACTTTCCAGAATCTGGTCCTTGTCCTTCAGCTGCTTTTCCAGCTGGATAGCCAGGTACTGTTCCTGGAATTTACGTTTGAAACGTTCTACTACAGACTCATTGGTCCAGTCTTTGAATACATTATTTTTCAGAAGCTGCTGGGTAATGGTACTGGCGCCTTCTGAAAATTTAAAACCACTGGTGATGCCTTTTACCCCTGCACGGACAATACCGCGCAAATCAATACCGTTGTGTTCATAAAAACGTTCATCCTCAATGGCGACTACTGCATGCTGCAGATCAAGAGGAATTTTATCAATAGTGACCGGCATACGGTTTGAGTTAGGTGCTGTCAGTTTCTGAAGCTGATTGCCGTCAGAATCATAGACAAAGGTTGCTGAGCCAATTGGCATTATATTTACGTCTTCAATATCCGGCGCATTATCCAGCAGACCCTTGAAGGCACCAAAACCTACGCAGCCGCCGATTACCATTATGGCAATCAGGGAAATGAAAATGATGCGTATAAAAGAAACGTGTGCCTTCTTCCCCATCATAGTAGAGCGGGAGGAAAGCGAATTGCGCTTCTTATCAGTCGCACGTTTTCCAAAATTCATGTAGTTTGCCTCCTTTTCCTGATTATATACCATACCCATACCATCTATACAGAAGACCAGCTTGTCCGCACCTGGTTTTGCCTGTTTTCCGGTAAAGATAAGAGGGCAATATAAGCAGTATACGTCCCTATTATAGCAAAATGGCATAGCGAAATAAAGTAGAACTTATAAATTTAATGGAATTTAAGAGAAAAGTTATAACTTCAAACAACCATTGTTATCTGGTACTACACGCATATTATAATTTATGATATGATAGTTTCAGATGCATATGGCATTAATTCAAATTTATATTTTACAGAGAAAAGCAGTAAAAGGAGGATTCCCATGCTGGAACAATACAAAACAATCTACCAGGGCGGCGAAGGTGAGATCACAGAAAAGAAATCACGTTTCATTGCTGCAGTAAGGCTGGTAAAGTCTGAAGAGGAAGCCCTCAGCTTCATAGAAGAGGTTCGGAAAAAACACTGGAATGCTGCCCACAACTGTTATGCTTACGTCATAGGCCAGCGAAAAGAGACCATGCGCTGCAGTGATGACGGAGAACCGTCAGGCACAGCGGGTAAACCCATGTTGGATGTACTATTAGGTGAGGAACTTTACAATACAGCCGTGGTAGTCACCAGATATTTCGGCGGTACGCTCTTAGGGACCGGCGGCCTTGTCCGTGCCTACTCAAAAGCTGTCCAGGAGGGCCTTGCCTGCAGCCGGGTGATCACAAAACACCACGGTATTCTACTGGAGATCGGAACCGACTACAACGGTGTGGGAAAACTTCAATATCTTTTCGGCCAGCGCGGCATCCCCATCATGGATTCTCAATACACCGAGAACGTAAAACTCCAGGTTCTCGTCCAAAAGTCCGAAGAAAATCCCATAAAAAAAGCCGTGAAAGAAGCGACCAACGGCCGTGCCTCCATCACAGACTTAAAAGAACTCTACTACGCAGCCCTGGACGGTGAATACCTGACTTTCCATGACTGACCGGCCATGCCCGCTTCCCGCCTCCGCTTTGCAGACTGACAAAATTTACAGCACTGACAGTCTTGTTTCCGGCTGGATCGAGCAATAGCATTTGCAGAAAAAATACCCTGTCCGCACAAAACCTAATACAGCGCGGTATTACTCTGGCTGTAATTAGCACTTACTATTCACGTCAGATAATACAACACTCCAGTCTGTGCCGACAGGGTCTCATACGTTAAAATTTCTCAGGTTCAGCGTACTCCACACCGAAAGTTTCCACAGTCATACTCTGGATCGTCTGTGGCTCCATAGGACGATCACTATAATCTGTCTGAACATCAGCGATGGCATTCACCACATCCATGCCTTCCGTCACTTTCCCAAAAGCAGCATACTGCCCGTCCAAATGCGGTGCATTCTCATGCATAATAAAAAACTGGCTTCCGGCAGAATTAGGATCCATAGCACGTGCCATAGACAAAACTCCGGCATCATGCTTCAGGTTATTCTCAACCCCATTTCCACTAAATTCACCTTTAATAGAGTATCCCGGACCACCCATTCCGGTTCCCTGAGGGCAGCCGCCCTGAATCATAAAACCACGGATCACCCGATGAAACACCAGTCCATCATAAAATCCATTTTTCACCAAACTAATAAAATTATTCACAGTATTCGGCGCAACATCCGGATACAATTCCGCCTTAATAACGCCCCCATCTGCCATAGTGATCGTAACAATAGGATTAGCCATATCAAAAATCTCCTTTTAAACATTTTCCTCTATTATAATCTCTAAAAATAAAAGGTGCAAGAAATTTCTTTTTTATACTTGTAGCATAAAAGATAATTTTATATTATAATTTATGATATCTTTAAAAAAAAACCATACATTGTTCCGCTTAATATATGCAGCATACAATACTTCTGCACGAAACAGGCACTTATTATTTCCATTAAACTTTAACATGCCATTGTACCGCCGGCTTACCCGTCCCCATCCCAATACCAACCAAAAAGGAGCTGTCCCACATGCTGACAATAGAAACCAACACCCCTCAAGAAACCTTCGCCCTAGGCCAATACCTGGCCAAAAAAGCCACTCCGGGCCAAATCTACACCCTAAACGGTGACCTGGGCACCGGCAAAACCGTCTTCACCCAAGGCGTAGCCAAGGGTCTGGGTATAGACGAGCCTGTCAACAGCCCAACCTTCACCATAGTCCAGATTTACGAAAGCGGCCGTCTGCCCTTCTACCATTTTGACGTTTACCGCATCGGTGACATAGAAGAGATGGAAGAAATCGGATACGATGATTACTTCTTTGGCGAAGGCGTCTGTCTCATAGAGTGGGCAGAGCTAATCGAGGAACTTCTCCCACCGGATATCATAAAAATAACAATAGAAAAAGACCCCTCCAAAGGCTTTGATTACAGAAATATAACCATAGAAGGTCTAAATAAATAAGGAGATGACAAAAAATGAAAATCTTAGCACTTGACAGTTCCGGGCTGGTAGCATCCGTTGCCGTAGTGGAAGACGATATACTGGTGGCTGAATACACCATGAACTACAAGAAAACTCATTCCCAGACCCTGCTTCCCATGCTGGACGAGGTGAAAAAAGCCATATCCCTGGACTTAAATTCCATTGATGCTATAGCAATAGCTGCCGGTCCCGGCTCCTTTACCGGACTCAGAATAGGCTCCGCAACCGCCAAAGGCCTGGGCCTTGCCCTGAATAAACCTCTGATAGGTATTCCCACTGTAGATGCCCTTGCCTATAACCTATACGACACAGCCCCGGACACGCTGATCTGCCCCATCATGGACGCCAGAAGAAAACAGGTCTACACAGGCCTATACTATTTTGAAAACCATACCTTGAAAATAGTAAGACCACAGGACGCCCTCCCTATGACAGACCTGATAGAGGAACTGAACCGGAGAGAAAAATCGGTTATTTTCCTGGGTGACGGCGTCCCTGTTTACCGGGAGCTCATAGAGGAGACATGCCGTGTCCCCTATTCCTTTGCCCCTGCTCATGTGAACAAACAAAGAGCAGCCGCTGTTGCTGCCCTTGCCAAGATTTACTATAAGGAAGGAAAAATGGAAGACGCCGCAGAGCATCAGCCGGATTACCTGAGAGTATCACAGGCTGAGAGAGAACGCGCGGAACGCCTTGCTAAAGAAAAAAATGCTGATAATTAGAGATATGCGCCCTGAAGACACCACAGCAGCGGCGCAGATTGAAGCGGAAAATTTTTCACGACCCTGGCAGGCATCCGGTTTTCTGGATGCCGTGCACTCGGCCCATGCAATTTATTTTGTTGCGGAGCTTGACGGCGTTATCATAGGATACGCAGGTATGTGGACAGCCCTGGACGAAGGTGAAATAACCAATGTCTCCGTAAAATCCTCCTGCTGGGGAAAACATATAGGGCGTCAGCTTGTGGAGGCACTTGTGGAGGCAGGCAAAAAAGCAGGGGTCTCCTCCTTCTTTCTGGAAGTGCGCCAAAGCAACAAAAGGGCAATCGCTCTGTACCGTTCCTGCGGTTTTGAAGAGGCAGGACTAAGAAAAAACTTCTACGAGTCTCCCACGGAACACGCCGTCGTAATGTGCAAAAGATAGCAGAGCTGCTATCTTTTTCTATATCTGCAACTGTTTCCCACTGGGTTTCTGCACATATTTTTTGTATAATGACAGAGAAGAGACAGATATGGTTTGGCGTACAAGCTCAAAGCAGGAGGATAAATTTATGCGAAAATACGAAAAAAAGGAAACAGACATGCTCACAGAGTTATACTGCAACCGCTGCGGAAAGAAACTGCATGTGGAAAACGGTATCGCTATGGAAGGGGTTCTTCCTGTAGACATAACCTGGGGATATTTTTCCAAAAAAGACACGCAGCGCCACCAGTTTGACCTGTGTGAGGACTGTTACGATGAGATTATCCGGGGATTTGCCATACCCGTTGATAAGAAAAATGAAAAGGAATTGTTGTAGTGGAAAAAAATGTGTGCTAAGATAGAAACGCAGTCATCGCCAAAGGCGATTCTGCATGAATTTTCAAACAGACTCCAGGTACTGTGCAGGTAGTGAACAGTTGCCGAAGTCAATATGGAAGAGAAATGAGGATATGACAGATGCTGGATGTTTGTCTATTGGGTACAGGAGGTATGATGCCGCTCCCAAGGCGGAAACTCACCTCACTTATGACCCGCTATAACGGTAGTAATTTTATGATAGACTGCGGCGAAGGCACACAAGTGGCAGTAAAAGAAAAAGGATGGAGTTTCAAGCCAATTGATGTGATCTGTTTTACACATTATCATGCAGACCATATCAGCGGGCTTCCGGGACTCCTTTTAACCATGGGGAATGCAGAGCGCACAGAAACGCTGACACTGATCGGTCCTAAGGGACTGGTTCGTGTAGTTCAGGCTCTTCGTGTCATTGCTCCGGAGCTTCCCTTTGATATACAATGTATAGAGCTGACACAGCCGGAGGAGCAGATAGAACTCTGCGGATATCATATTACGGCATTCCGTGTAAACCATAATGTGACCTGCTATGGTTACTCGATAGAAATCAAGAGAGGCGGCAAATTTGACGCTTCCCGTGCAAAAGAACAGGGAATTCCCCTGCAATACTGGAATCCTCTTCAGAAAGGCCAGACTATTGAGGCGGACGGCAAAATATATACACCGGATATGGTCCTGGGACCTGTCAGAAAAGGGATCAAACTAACGTATACCACAGATACCCGTCCTGTAAAATCCATTGCAGAACATGCAAAAGACTCTGATCTGTTTATCTGTGAGGGCATGTACGGAGAGCAGGACAAAGAGGAAAAGGCTAAAGCGCACAAACATATGACTTTCAGGGAGGCCGCACTTCTGGCAAAAGAAGCGCAGGTAAAAGAACTATGGCTCACACATTACAGCCCGTCCCTTGTGCGTCCGGAGGAAGCGCTTCCAGAGGCGTCGAAAGTATTTCCGAATACCATTGCAGCCAGGGACAGACAGTCCGTGGAACTGCAGTTTGAGGAAGAATAAGTGTGATCGTTCAGGTGTCTGAACGATTCCGAATAAGTTCGGTGAAAAAGGAGAATGTAAAATGGAGAAGACAAATGAGGATGTACTTGTCCTTGCAATTGAAAGCTCCTGTGACGAGACGGCCGCCTCTGTGGTAAAAAACGGCAGGACTATATTATCTAATATTATTTCGTCCCAGATAGAGCTTCACAAATTATACGGGGGCGTTGTTCCTGAGATCGCGTCCAGAAAACACATTGAAAAAATTAACCAGGTTATTGAGGAAGCCCTGAAAGAGGCGGATGTGACCCTGGATGACTTAGATGCGATTGGTGTCACTTACGGACCGGGGCTTGTGGGCGCTCTGCTTGTGGGTGTGGCTGAGGCAAAGGCTATCAGCTTTGCAAAAGATATCCCTCTTGTGGGAGTGCATCATATAGAAGGGCATATTTCAGCAAATTATATAGAGCATCCTGATCTGGAACCACCGTTTCTCTGCCTGGTAGTATCCGGAGGACATACTCATCTTGTGATCGTGAAGGATTACGGTGCGTTTGAAATCCTGGGCAGGACGAGAGATGATGCGGCTGGTGAAGCCTTTGATAAAGTGGCAAGGGCTATTGGCCTCGGCTATCCGGGAGGACCCAAAATAGACAGGCTTTCCAAAGAGGGAAATGCCTATGCTTTTGATTTTCCAAAGGCGAAAGTGGACGAAGCGCCATATGACTTTAGTTTCAGCGGCGTCAAATCAGCGGTATTGAACCATTTAAACAAATGTAAAATGCAGGGAGAAGATATTGTGGCGGCAGATGTTGCGGCCTCTTTTCAGCGTTGTGTTGTTGAGGTGCTTGTGGAACATGCCATTGCGGCGGCAAAGGATCATAAGATTGACAAGCTGGCAATCGCAGGAGGCGTGGGGTCAAACAGTGGTTTGCGCACAGCTATGGAGGAAGCCTGCAGAAATAATAAAATTCAATTTTATCATCCATCCCCCATTTTCTGCACAGACAATGCAGCAATGATAGGGGTGGCGGCTTATTACGAATATCAAAAAGGAACCAGGCATGGCCTTGATCTAAATGCGATTCCAAATTTGAGATTAGGAGAGCGCTGATGAAATCCACAGCAATCGTGCTGGCTGCAGGCCAGGGAAAGAGAATGAACAGTAAAGTACAGAAGCAGTTTCTTCTAATTAAGGGGAAGCCGGTTCTGTATTACAGCCTGTCCTGTTTCCAAAACAGCAGGGAAATTGAAGAAATTATTGTTG
>NZ_CP015405.2:200000-210000 GCF_001689125.2 Blautia pseudococcoides
CAGGTTGAGATTCCTGTACTGCGATATAACAGAACTGTGGGGACACGTGTGGAGAGCACATCCCGGGAATGGAATCCCGGGGCAAGCGAGGTAGGAGTCACATAGGAAAATCCGTGTGGCGATCCGAAGACGTGATGCGGACCGAACTAAAGTAGGGAAGTGTGTGAGCCATGCGTCAAGAAAAGCCGCTATTGTTTATACCGTACCCGTACCGTAAACCGACACAGGTGGATGAGGAGAGAATCCTAAGGCCGACGGAAGAAGCATTGCCAAGGAACTCGGCAAAATGACCCCGTAACTTCGGGAGAAGGGGTGCCAGGGAGACCTGGCCGCAGAGAATAGGCTCAAGCAACTGTTTAGCAAAAACACAGGTCTATGCGAAACCGAAAGGTGAGGTATATGGGCTGACGCCTGCCCGGTGCTGGAAGGTTAAGAGGAGATGTCAGGAAACGAAGCATTGAATTTAAGCCCCAGTAAACGGCGGCCGTAACTATAACGGTCCTAAGGTAGCGAAATTCCTTGTCGGGTAAGTTCCGACCCGCACGAAAGGCGTAATGATTTGAGCGCTGTCTCGGCAATGCATCCGGTGAAATTGAAGTACCAGTGAAGATGCTGGTTACCTGCGCCAGGACGGAAAGACCCCATGGAGCTTTACTCCAGTTTGGTACTGGGGTCCGGTATTGCATGTACAGGATAGGTGGGAGGCTGGGAAGGCATGACGCCAGTTGTGCCGGAGCCAATGTTGGGATACCACCCTTGCAGTATTGGGCTTCTAACCAGCCGCCGTGACCCGGCGGTGGGACAATGCCAGGCGGGGAGTTTGACTGGGGCGGTCGCCTCCGAAAGAGTATCGGAGGCGCCCAAAGGTTCCCTCAGAATGGTTGGAAACCATTCGCAGAGTGCAAAGGCAGAAGGGAGCTTGACTGCGACACCGACGGGTGGAGCAGGTACGAAAGTAGGGCTTAGTGATCCGGTGGTATTAAGTGGGAATGCCATCGCTCAACGGATAAAAGCTACCCTGGGGATAACAGGCTTATCACTCCCAAGAGTTCACATCGACGGAGTGGTTTGGCACCTCGATGTCGGCTCATCGCATCCTGGGGCTGTAGTAGGTCCCAAGGGTTGGGCTGTTCGCCCATTAAAGCGGTACGCGAGCTGGGTTCAGAACGTCGTGAGACAGTTCGGTCCCTATCCGGCGTGGGCGTAGGATATTTGAGAGGAGCTGTCCTTAGTACGAGAGGACCGGGATGGACGGGCCGCTGGTGTATCTGTTGCACTGCCAAGTGCATAGCAGAGTAGCCAAGCCTGGAAGGGATAAACGCTGAAGGCATCTAAGCGTGAAGCCCCCCTCAAGATGAGATATCCCATTCATAAAGAAGTAAGACCCCTTGAAGACGACGAGGTGGATAGGGCAGAGGTGGAAGTGCAGCAATGTATGGAGCTGACTGCTACTAATCGGTCGAGGGCTTGACCTAAGCATGAAAGTGCGAACGGCGGGTAAGAGAAAAGGTTTTTGTGTTTTGTATATGCGGTTTTGAAGGTACGGTGTATCAGTGTATCTATTCCTCCTTAGCTCAGTCGGTAGAGCATGCGGCTGTTAACCGCAGTGTCGTTGGTTCGAGTCCAACAGGGGGAGCTTCAAACTCCGTAAACATGATTGTTTATGGAGTTTTTGTGTTGTACGGAATTTTTAAGACTAAGTGCAGTCTGTGTTTTGGGAGGGAACGTATGAAATATAATAATATCTGGCAGGTAACCTGTATGGGATTGAAAACCTTATAATGGCAACATAGAAGATCCTGAGTTTGTGCATGAATTCCTTCGCCGCATTGTTGACGATTATCACGTACCTATGTTTTGTGCTTTAAATGATGCGGTTCCGGGATTTGCAGAGATGGATTTTGTGGATGCGTTTGCATCTGTTCCAATGGTGAATGTTTCGATCGTAAATGAATTTATCCGTCTTATCTACAGCGTGAATTGGACAAACCACAGCCTTTTTCGGGACAGCTATGCTGGAGGGGAAAGAACGGGAATCCTTTGAGGATTTCATTATCTGGTCTAACGGACGTTTTCTGTGTATAGATCCAGAGGGCGTATTATGCAAGGGCTGTTGCCACCCAGCATCTCACAACGCTTCAAATTGGAATTTCTGCCACATATTTAGAGTTTGAGTCTATTGATAAGATAGCGGCGTTTGTTCGTGACTATGTTTTAAGAGCAAAATCAGGCCCGACACCTGCCATATTCTTTTTTAATATATCACCCTGCACAGCACAGGAAAAGATACAGGCCGCTGTCCAGGCCGTTAAAATCTATGGCGCCCCTGGAGCAGATGAAAACACACCATACCTGCTTCCAAAGTTCCGGCCATTTGAGGACTTCCTGAAGCATAAATTGGAGAACAATCCGGAGGGATATACATTTGAGTAGATGATACAATCTGCATATTCTTATGCGGCAAATAAAAAGACCAGCTGGGGGGCTGGTCTTTTTGGAGAAGGTATTTCTTCTTATGGGGTGTAGCAAAAACTATATAATGTATTGGGGGGTAATTTATTTATACTATATTTCGACAGATAAGTGTCAACAAAATTTCAAAAATATCCGGATAGAAATTGTGTAGTTTTAAAAACACGCAGGATTCATTGTAAGATTAGACCGGAAAACGGATATTATCCGCGGGTTCATTATGCAATCTGAAGGCGGAAGGTGTGACTCCGTACCGCTCTCTGAAAAGTTTTGTAAAGTAACTGGGACTTTGGAAACCGCATTGGTCCGCGATTTCTATAATACTGTGGCGGCTCTCAGTAAGGAGATGCACGGACATAGCAAGCCTGTACTGCTCAAAATATTGGGTGGGTGTCAGGCCCAGTACCTTTTTGAAATCCCTCTGGCATTCACGTTTGCATATACTGGCCTGCTCTGCCAGTTGTGTCACGCTGACGGGTTCCTGGTAATGGCTATGGAAGTAATCCAGCATTCGCTTTACACGCTCCATCAGAAAAGAGGCCCTGGTCTCCCTCTGCTCTAATTGGTCCTTGCTATGCCCAAGAAGGAGTGTAAAGACATTGGTAAGCAGGCTTCGTACGGTAAACTCATATAAATCCGGTTTGTTTTTACAGACCGTGATCGCGTCTTTTATGGAAAGAGATGCCTCTTTCTGCCAATCTGTATCTGTGTGGAAGACATAGCCTGCCATGGATGGGCAGCGCATGAGCGGAAGCATATATTTATCATAAAGTATACTGCCGACATCTCCGTAAATCAGGCGGGGATGGAATACAATGTCGCTTTCTTCATAGGGAATGCCCGACTCCTCAAAAAAGGCATGGGGAATGCCTGTATTGATAAAGAGAGCCTCTCCGGCGCAAAGAAGAAAACGTCTGCTCCCAACTGAACACTGCAGAGTTCCCCGGTTCAGATACACCAGCTCGATTTCTTCATGCCAGTGCCAGGGCACATCACCCTGGTTCGGTCCGCTGTAATACCAGGCACATGGGAAGGCCAGGGTTCCATGATTGAGTAGTTCCCTGCCTTTTTCATCAACACGTATGGGAGTGCTAATCATTTTTCACCTCAGGATATTTTAGTCTGTCGCTTTTCTTATAGTATAATACGCAATCTTTATGGAAGCAATCCGCAATTTGAAGTATAATATGCCAAGATACTGATTTATTGCGGTTCACAGTCACCATTTGGGAAAGCGTTGGTGAACTGTAACCTGAATTTGAGACATAAGAGGGGTTTATATCGTATGACATCATTGTTATTGATTATTATCTATCTGGCTTTTATCAGTCTGGGACTTCCGGATTCCCTTCTCGGATCGGCTTGGCCCAGTATGTATCAGGAATTGGGAGCATCTGTCTCCTGGGCTGGTATTATCACTATGATCATCGCTGCAGGGACAATCGTTTCCAGTTTAGCAAGTGATCATCTCACCCGGAAACTGGGGGCCGGCAAGGTTACTGCCATCAGTGTGGGAATGACGGCTGTGGCATTGTTTGGCTTTTCCATCAGTAATTCTTTTTGGCTTTTATGCCTTTGGGCAGTGCCCTACGGGTTGGGAGCGGGAAGTGTTGATGCGGCACTCAATAATTTTGTGGCCCTGCATTATCCCGCCAGGCATATGAGCTGGCTGCATTGTATGTGGGGATTGGGAGCCAGCATCGGACCTGTAGTAATGGGATGGGCTGTGGCAGGAGGATTAAAATGGAATGGCGGGTATCAGACCATTTCTATTATGCAGGTGGTTTTGACTGCAGTCCTCATTTTTTCACTTCCACTCTGGAGGAAGATGCAGAAATCCCACGCAGCAAAAACAGGGGATGATTCGGAAGTATCTGAAAAGAATCCGGGCCGTCACTACACAATGACTCAGCTTGTGAAGCTGAGAGGCGTTAAGGAAGTGCTGATTTGCTTTTTCTGTTACTGCGCTCTGGAAAGCACGGCAGGTATTTGGGCAGCCAGCTACTGTACCTTATATCACGGAATCAGCCCGGAGCGGGCAGCGCGCTGGGCGGGCCTTTTCTATATGGGAATCACAGCGGGCCGGTTTGTGTGTGGGTTTATCACTATGAAAGTGAATGACCGAAATATGATACGTTTGGGACAGGTGGTAACTGCCGTGGGCATTGTCTGCATTCTTCTTCCTATTGGAGGAAATGTGCTCTTTGCCGGATTGATTTTGGTTGGCTGCGGATGTGCACCCATTTATCCCTCCATCATCCACGAGACGCCGATTAATTTTGGGGCAGATTTAAGCCAGTCGGTCATTGGGGTACAGATGGCGGCTGCCTATGTGGGAACCTGCCTGGTTCCGCCTCTTTTCGGGCTTATTGCACAGTATATAAATATTGGTCTCTATCCGGTTTATATGGCAGTTATACTGGTCTTAATGGTAATTATGTCAGAAAAGCTTCATATTGCTGTGCTGCATAAAGACATAGAGTTTCGTACTGCGGAGGAGAACTAGTCTGTGCAGGCACTGTTTTTTGAATCCTTGTATATAAAAAACATATCGGTTATACTTCTAAAAAGAGGTATAGCCGTTTTTTGTATAAGGCGATATGCGGCTGGACTATACTGTGGGGGCAGAGTGTGTCTGCCTGAACGGGAAAGGGGGATATTAGGATGATATGTCAGAACCGGGAGTGCTGCCAGGCTTGAACGGCAGGTTGATTTTATGTGGCATCCAGCGGAGCCGCAGTTACACAACCGGAGGCAGTAGTCAATGCCATTGTTAAAATCTATGCATTTGCGTCTGTTGTGGTGTGGATCCTGGTCGTTCTGGTAATTCTGTTTTACGGTTTGGATAAAAAGTACCCTGCTATTATAATGGAATTGTGTGAACGGGAAGCTCGGGGAGAAATGTAAAAGAGAGGAAGGACAAGGGTCTGGCCAGCAGCCGGGCTCTTTTGGTATAAGGAAAAAGACCAGCAGGGGAGCTGGTCTTTTTGGAGAAGGTATTTCTTCTTATGGGGTGTAGCAAAAACTATATAATGTATTGGGGGTAATTTATTTATACCTTATTTCAAGGAAAAAGTGTGAACAAATATTAAAGAGATTTATTGCTGAAATTGTGGAATTTTAAATGTGAGGAGAATTTGTTGTAGAAAAAGACTGGAAAAAAGTGGAAGATTGGAGTTTCATTATGCAAAATGGGAGGATAAGGGAAAAGATACTGGCTCCAGGAAAATGGGAGGGAGGAGGGAAGAGATGCCTGAAAGCTTGTATATAATTTGAAAATCGGTTATACTTCAAGCAGATGGATCTTGATAGTTCTTAGAGTGAAGAAGAACAGTTGTTGAAGGAGATATTATGGTAAGAGCAGTGGTGAGAGACACTTTTTTTCTCAGTCAAAAATCGGAACCTGCCGGGAGGGATGACGATGAGGTGGTAAAGGATTTACTTGACACCCTTCAGGCTAACCGGGAGCGGTGTGTAGGGATGGCAGCTAATATGATCGGCGTTAAGAAACGTATTATTGTGGTCAGTACGGGCAGGGTGGACATGGCTATGCTGAATCCGGTGATCCTTAGGAGATCCATGCCTTATGAGACAGAAGAGGGATGTCTTTCCCTGGAGGGAAGCAGAAAGACCACCCGTTTTGAAACCATAGAAGTAGAATACAGGGACCGGAGCTATAAGCGATGCAGACAACGGTTTAAAGGATGGACCGCGCAGATCATACAGCATGAAATTGACCATTGTAATGGGATTGTAATATGAGATAAAAGGGAACGATGCAGCAGCCAGGCGAAAATTTGCATGCACACAAGAAGGAGGGTATTATGGATCGGGATTTGAGGCCAGGGGATATTGTAAGGAATTTTAAGAGAGAAACCGTGCATCCGGACAGTGACTTATATTTGTATCAGATTATTGCATTCGCAACGCATTCTGAGACAAATGAAAAACTGGTGATCTATCAGGCGCTATACCGTCCGTTTGGAGTATGGGCCAGGCCGTATGATATGTTTATGAGTGAGGTGGACAGAGAAAAATACCCGGAAATCAGTCAGAGATACAGGTTTGAGAAAATCGAAAATTAAATATAACAGCCTTAACTGCCGCCTGGTAAAAAAGACCAAACGGCAGTTTCTATTGTCGCTTTTTCAGCTTGCGTATTTTCAGTGGTGTATTATGGAATATTTGCTTGAATTTCTGGACAAACATCTGGTAGTTGGCAAAACCGTTTTTTTCCGTAATATAAAATACGGAATAATCTGTTGTAAGCAGGTCTGTATAAGCGTGTTCCAGGCGTATGCTGGTAAGAAGGAATAGCCTATAGCATAATGGCCGCCCTATTGTTACAATATGAGTTAAAGTGTATGGAGGCAGAAAGCGAGGCAGCGTTTTATGAAATATATTGCAATTATAGAAGATGATATTCCCATCGGTGATATGGTAGAAGCTATTTTGAAAAAGGAGGGATACGGGGTGCTGCGTGCGTATTCAGGGACGGAGGCACTGCTGCTTTTGTCCCAGAGGCATCCGGATCTGATCCTGCTGGATTTAATGCTCCCCGGACTGAGCGGGGAGGAAATCCTTCCAAAGCTTTCCGGGATTCCCGTTATTGTAGTCAGCGCGAAGGCTGGGTTAGACGACAAGGTGAATCTTCTGCTGGAAGGCGCTTCGGACTATATCACAAAACCTTTTGAAACAAAAGAATTGTTAGCCAGGATAACGGTGCAGCTCAGAAAGGCGTCCATTCCCTTTGATCATACAGAATTGATGTTTGAGGATCTGTGTCTTAATACGGAAACATATCAGGTTATGGCAGACGGTATGGCTGTCCGCCTGACCAAAACGGAGTTTGCTGTTTTAAAACTGCTGATGCAGAACCCTTTCCAGGTCATTACAAAGGCACGGATATTGGATTTGATCAGTGAAGATACACCGGACTGTATGGAAAGTTCCCTGAAAGTACATGTGAGCAATCTGCGGAGAAAACTCAGGGAGATAACAGGAAAAGATTATATTGAGGCAGTATGGGGAATTGGATTTAAAATGCGTGAACAATAACCTGACAGTATCTTTACGGTTTCTTAACTGTTTCCTTAACCGCTTTCTTAACCATGTCGTGCTATTATGGCTGTATCAAATAAAGGAGGCGCTGATATGGATTACGTTTTGAGTACAGAGAATCTTTCAAAACAATATAAGAATTTTAAAGCTTTAAACAGACTTTCCATGCATGTGGAAAAAGGAGCAATTTATGGATTTATAGGAAGGAACGGGGCCGGGAAGACCACTCTCATCCGCTTGATCTGTGGACTGCAGAAGCCCACTTCCGGGGAATACACAATCTATGGGGAAAAATATACTTCCCCCAACATTCTCAAAGTGCGCCGGCGCATGGGAGCAGTGGTGGAGACACCGTCTATTTATCAGGACCTGACAGCGGAGGATAATATGCGTGTGCAGTATGCGGTCCTTGGACGGCCATCCTATGATGGGATTAAAGAATTACTGGAGTTGGTAGGCCTTTCCGATACTGGAAAGAAGAAAGTAAAGAATTTTTCTCTGGGCATGCGCCAACGTCTGGGAATTGCTATAGCGCTTGCGGGCGATCCGGATTTTCTGGTGTTGGATGAGCCGATCAATGGCCTGGACCCTCAGGGGATCATCGAAATAAGGGAATTGATTCTGAAGCTGAACCGGGAATACAGGATTACTGTGCTGATCTCCAGCCATATTCTGGATGAGCTTTCCCGGCTTGCCACACATTACGGATTTATTGACAGCGGAAGAATTGTGAAGGAAATCACCGCAAAAGAACTGGATGCTGCATGCCGGAAGGGGATGCACATGGTGGTATCTGACGTACAGGCCCTCAGCCGTGCACTGGACGAAAGGAGAATAGAATATGCCGTTGCTTCAGAGTATGAAGCCGACGTCTTTGGTGAGTGGAGTGTGACAGATCTTGTGCAGGCCTTATCAAAACAGGGATGTACGGTGAATAAGATCACAGAGAGGGACGAAAGCCTGGAGAGCTATTACATCAATCTGATCGGAGGTGGCAGCCATGAGTAAACTGCTTCATGCAAACTTTTTACGCCTGCGAAAGGATAAATATTTTTGGATTGGAAACCTTGTAATGGGTCTGTATGGTGTGATCCACAGTGTGGGACAATATCGGAATGTGAAAGTATATGATATGAGTGTCACATTTGACTCTGTATTTTTTGCCTCTCATATTGTAATAGGCTTGCTGATCGCGGCATTCTGCAGCCTCTTTGTGGGGACGGAATACAGCGATGGAACCATCCGCAATAAACTGATGGTAGGGTGCAACCGAAGAGATATCTATCTGTCAAACTTTATTACCTGTGCGGCAGCAGGTGTGTTTATGAATTTTGCTTATATGTTTACCGCATGTATTGCGGGAATCCCTCTCTTTGGATTTTTTGAAATGGGATGGCAGGAGATAGTTATATATATCGTAAATGGTATGCTTATGGTTGTTGCGTTCGCAGCGATTTTTACCATGCTGTCTATGCTGAATCAGAATAAGGCATTGGTGGCGATCATCAGTATGATGGGTATATTTGCTCTTCTGTTTTTGTCTATGTATATTACTATGAAACTGGGAGAACCGGAATTTACTGATGCGGTTTCTATGTCAGAGACAGTTGGTGATACAGTTACACAGACCATTCAGCGAATACCCAATCCTATGTATCCCAGTCCATCACAAAGAAGCGTTTATCAGTTTTTATTGATTTCCTTCCTACAAGTCAGGGGATACAGATTTCATCGGGGGCTGTGACACATCCGGGTACAATTGGGCTTTATTCTATCGCTATAGCGGCTGCTGCGAATATTATTGGAGTTTTTTGTTTCAGCAGGAAAGATTTAAAATAAGGAGAAGGTTATGGTATATCTGCTTAGTATTTTATGCGCCGTTCTTGTTGTGGTCAACGGTATTTTAATAATGAAGATCGAGGGAATGCGCAGGGCGGCAGATGAAATATGCCAAGAAATTGATGCCAGGCTGGGCAGAGATACAAATGTAGGAATTGATCTTACCATTTCCGATGGTAAGATGCGCTTTCTCGCTGCTGAGATTGACAGGCAGATGCGGAGGCTGCGAAAAGAACATATACGTTATTTACAGGGGGACAAAGAACTAAAGGAGGCTGTTACCAATATCTCCCATGACCTGCGCACGCCGCTTACGGCTATCTGTGGGTATATGGAACTGCTTGAGCAGGAGGAGGTATCCGAAAAGGTACAGGGATACCTGGCGGTGGTCCAGGAGCGGATTGATACGTTGAAACAGCTTACAGAAGAATTATTCCGGTATTCTTTGGTGGTTTCAGCCAATCAATATGAAGAAAGAGAGTCTGTGAATTTGAATCGGGCACTGGAGGAAAGTATAGCGGGGTATTATGGGGCTTTAAAGGAGGCGGGGATCACTCCTAGAATCTGTATTCCGGAAGAGAAGGTTATGCGGCAGCTGAATAAGGCTGCCCTTTCCCGTATACTTGCA